>JANOQP010000348.1:0-11110 GCA_031414895.1 Saprospirales bacterium | reverse complement strand
GATAGCCCGATTGCGGGTTGGCGGGCAGGTCGAAATGGTCGGTGACGAATTTTTTGAGGTCGAAACCGGGCTGGCCCTTCGACGATTCGTACTGTTTGAGGATCTCGCTGGCGGGGCTTTTCGGCACACAATCCGGGAAGGTTTTGCTGTCCAAAAAGACTTTTTCGCTTTGTACGGCGGCGAACAGCGGGCCGAAAATCATATCGGGCGGGGCGTTTCGGCTTCGCTCAAGAACTAGGGCATTTTGGCCAGCATTACTGTCCGACGGGTTTTGGTTGCAGTTTTCAAAAGTCACCAAAGCGACAAAAAGGGCTAATAGGTGCGCGATTTTCATATTTGATAAAATTTTACAAAGAGAAAGATGGTTTGAAAAAAATTCTGTCACATCATATTTGTCGTTCCAAAAAATTCAGTAAAAACTGCGATTGGCCATGTTATTTTTGCCCGCCCGCATCCCCCAAATAATTCCCCATTTTGATATAGAACGCCGAAAGGTCGGCTCCTTTTTTTGTGAACAGGGCCGGCGCGTGCCGATTTTTTTATTTTTAAAAAAGTAAGCGCAGCTTTGAGCAACCCCAATTTGACCGCTCCCGTATTTGCACAGAACCAATTCGTTCATTTTATAAATCCACTAAATTTCGCTTATTCATGAAAAGAACCATGATCCTGCTGATGGCCCTCATCAGCTTCGCTAACCTCTCCACGGCCCAGCGCGCCTGTGGCACCGACGGGCACCTCCACGATATGTTGCAACAAGACCCCGGCCTGCAAGACCGGATGGACGCAATCGAGACCTTCACCCAAAATTACCTCGCCAACAACCCGGCGGGCGACCGCACGGTGGTGACCATCCCGGTCGTTTTCCACATTGTTTGGGACGTCGCTGTGCCGGCACAAAACATCAGCGATGCGCAAATTGCGTCGCAAATGACGGTGCTGAACAATGATTTTCGCAAATTGAACGCCGATTGGCCCAACACGCCCGCCGCGTTCCTCGGCCTAGTGGCCGATTGCGAGGTCAATTTTTGCATGGCCCAGCGCGACCCGAGCGGGGCGGCCACGACCGGCATCATCCGTAAAAGCTCGACTGTCGCGAACTGGGGGACCAACGACGCTGTCAAGTTCAATGCACAGATGGGCAGCGATGCTTGGCCAGCGGCCTCTTACCTCAATATTTGGGTCTGCTCGATCGGCGGTGGCATTTTGGGCTATGCCCAATTCCCCGGCGGCCCTGCGAACACGGACGGCGTGGTGAACGATTATCGCTACCTCGGCACCATCGGCACGGCCACCCCGCCCTTCAACAAGGGCCGCACGGCAACGCACGAGGTCGGGCACTGGCTCAACCTGTACCATATTTGGGGAGATGATGGCACGGGCTGCTCGGGCTCCGACCTCGTGGCCGACACGCCAAACCAAGGTGACGAAAACTATGGCTGCCCGACCTTCCCGCAGGTCTCCTGCTCGAACGGCCCGAACGGCGACATGTTCATGAACTATATGGACTACACCGACGATGCCTGTATGTTCATGTTCTCGACGGGGCAAAAAGACAGGGCCCAAGCCGTTTTGGCCGCTGGTGGGGCGCGCGCCAGCTTGGCCACTTCGCTCGGTTGCACACCGCCGACGGGCGGTTCGTGCGGCGCGGCCACCGGGCTTTCGGCGGGCAGCATCACACAAACGGCTGCAACGCTTTCATGGGCCGCCGTCGCAGGGGCGACGAACTATAATTTGCAATGGAAACTTGCTTCGGCCTCCACTTGGACAACCGTTTCGGCGATCGCAACGACCAGCCATGTGCTTTCCGGTTTGGCAGCCAGCACCTCCTATAACTATCGGGTGCAGGCAAATTGCAACGGCACTTTGGGCAGCTATTCCGCTGCGGCATCCTTCACGACGACCACAGCTGGCGGCGGTGGCTGTTCTGAAAACAATGAGGCCAACAATACCCGCCAAACCGCCAAACCGGTCACCCCGGGGACGGCGAAATTGAGCCAAATTTCCACCGCGATCGACAAGGACTACTGGAAATTCGGCAACAGCTCGGCCACGCGCAACATCAAGATCAACCTCTCCACGTTGCCCGCCGACTACGATTTGAAGGCCTATCGCAGCTCCACCCTGATCGGCACCTCCCAAAACACGGGGACGACCGACGAACAGCTGATCTTCAACAATGCCACCGTTTCGAGCAATTACACCGCTTATGTCTATGGCTACAACGGCGCGTTCAGCAACACCCAATGCTACACCCTGCTCGTCTCGCTCAGCTCCACCGCTTGGCGGACGGACGGCACGACGAACGGCGACGTGGAAGAAATGTTCGTCGAGTTCGATGTCGAAAGTGCGGAGTTCGGCCTCTTCCCGAACCCAGCGACCGACCAAGTGACCATCGATATCCCGATGGAAAAGGACGGTTCGGCGCACGTCAGCATCCTCGACATGACGGGCCGCCGAGTTGCGACCCAAGAACGCGGAATCGAAAAGGGCGACAGCCAGTTCACCTTCCAATTGGGCGACATGATCGACGGTCTCTATTTCGTGCAGGTCCGGCAGGGCGAGGTGATGAGCACCCGCAAACTGGTCGTGCAACATTGATCGTTGATTGATTTTTCATAAAAAAAGCCGTTTCGGGATGTTTCCCGGGACGGCTTTTTTAAAAGAGAAATTAATCCCCAAAAAAAATCAAGCGGCGGCCAGGGCCTGTTGCTCTTCCAATTTATGCAACATTTCCAAAACCTTGTCCATGTCCTTATTGAGCAAGCTCAAAAACGCCAACTGCTGCTCGCCCGATAGCTTGGGGTATTCGATCGCAAAAATTTCCTGAAACCCTGGCTCGAACCGCTCGTAAAGCTCGAACAGGTATTTGACCATATCCTTTTTCATAGTTATCGATTTTTTTTTGAATTTTCCAACCGCTTGACGGCGGCACGGGCATCGAGGATTTTATCGAGCAGGACATCAATTAAAGCCTGCGCTTCCAGCTCGGATTTGGCCTTTGCCCGGACTTCCGCTACCAATATGGGCATCATCATCATCAATTGCCGATATTTTTCCCGGGCAAATTCGAGCTCGTTCATCATGTTGTTTTCCCTGTTTTGATGGCTCAAAAATAGGATGGTTTTCACGCCAAAATTGAAGCGCAAACAGATATTTCTTTTTGCGGGCCGCCAAAATGTCCGCGCTGTGCGTCCGCCTTTATTTTGAAAAAGGTGCGCCCTGAAAACCCGGCTTTCGTTCCGACAAACTTCCCTGCAAAAAAATTTAACAACCATTTTCCTGAACTTATTCCCCAAAAACCGTTTTACCTCTAAATTTGCCCCTGCTTAAAAAGCACGCCCGACACTTTTATGTTGAAACGCACCGTCTCCTTTTTGCTGCTCGTATTTATGCTGACCAACTTGGTCGCACCCCTGTTCGTGCAGGCGGGCAAAAAGGAATTTTGCGAACTTTCGGAGGTCGGCAGCGACAAATCCGAGAAAGAGGGCAAGACCGCGAAGGAGATCGAAAAGGACGCTTTCGGCTTTTTCCTGCACCATCACGGCGATTTTTTTGACCAAAATTTTGAGGAAAAAGGCAGGAAGCCCATTTTCCCAAAAGACGAGCGGTTCATCTCCGAACTGTTCGCGGACTCCCCGGAGCGGCCTCCGGAAATCTGATTTCCAACCAATTTTTTAGGACGGTTTTGTTTTGCGCGGCCCGGTTTCGGGGCCCGGCGCATGTCAGTTTTGGCTTTCGGCCAATCCCGGTTTTTTCGTTGAAATCGCTGCGAGCCGTCCAATTTTCCACACTTTTTTGAACCAATTTGGCCGAAAGCCTCGGCTTTTTGCAAAAACCGTCGACATGTTGACCGTCGCCCGATGGCCTACGAAAGGTGTTTTTCAAAAAAAAAAGCATTCTCCGTGTCCACGTTTTTTTCAAAATGACGGGCCATTCAAAAAATCAACAGCTTTTAAAAACGAAAATTTCAATGGACAAGAAATCATTTTTTAAATCCGACATCCTCGCCGGACTGGTCGTGTTCCTCGTCGCGCTCCCGCTTTGCCTCGGCATTGCGCTGGCAAGTGGTGCGCCGCTTTTTGCGGGCATCATCGCTGGGGTTATTGGGGGCATCGTGGTCGGTGTTTTGAGCGGCTCGCAATTGAGCGTTTCTGGCCCGGCGGCCGGTTTGACGGCCATCGTTTTGGTGGCCATCACGAGCCTCGGTTCGTATGAAACGTTCCTTTTGGCGGTCGTGTTGGCGGGCGGGATGCAGCTATTGTTGAGCCTCGCGAAGGCCGGGACGGTCTCCAATTATTTCCCGTCGAACGTCATCGAGGGGATGCTCACGGCCATCGGCATCATCATTATTTTGAAACAATTGCCCCACGCTATCGGCTACGACGTGGACCACGAGGGCGATTTTTTCCTCATCGAAAAAGGCGAGGGTCACAATACCTTCTCGTCGATCATTGATGCGGTCAATTTTTCGCACCTCGGCGCGATTGTCGTCTCGGTGGTCTCTCTGGCCATTTTGATCGCGTTCCAAAAAGTGGCCTTTTTGAAAAAGTTGAAGGCCGTCCCCGGTGCGCTGATTGCCGTCGTGGCGGGCATTATTTTAAATGAAATCTTCAAATCGACCGGTTCGAGCCTCGCCATTTCGCAGGAGCACCTCGTCAACCTGCCGATGCCGAAATCGTTCGACGACTTTTTGGGCCAATTTTCGATGCCCAATTTCGCGGCCATCGGCGAATCAAAAGTTTGGATAACCGCTGCGACCATCGCCATCGTCGCCAGCATCGAAACCCTACTTTGCATCGAGGCCGCCGATAAATTGGACCCGCTCAAACGATATTCGAGCGGCAACCGTGAGCTTTTCGCGCAGGGCGCGGGCAATATTTTGAGCGGCATGATCGGCGGGATGCCCATGACCTCGGTCATCGTGCGCACCTCGGCGAACATCAACAGCGGGGGCCGGACGCGCACGGCGGCCATCGCCCACGGCATTTTCCTGCTCATCGCGGTGCTGGCCATCCCGACCGTTTTGAACCGGATCCCGCTCGCCTGCCTCGCCGCCATTTTGTTGATGATCGGTTACAAACTGGCCAGCCCGACGGTTTTCAAGCATATGTTGGCCAGCGGCCAATACCAGTTCGCGCCGTTCATCGTGACGGTCGTGGCCGTCGTTTTCACCGACCTGCTGAAAGGCGTGGCCATCGGCCTCGTCGTTTCGGTCTTTTACATCCTCCGGGCAAATTTGAAACTGGCCTATTTTTTCAAAAAAGAGGAACATCACGCGGGCGAGGTCATCACGATAAAACTCGCGCAGGAGGTCTCTTTTTTAAATAAGGCCGCCATCAAACAGACCCTCGGGCACCTCCCAAACAACAGCAAGGTCATCATCGACGCCGCCGACACTTTTTACATCGATCACGACGTGCTGCAACTCATCAAGGACTTTTTGGACATCGGCTCGAAGGACAAAAACATCACCGTCGAACTGGCCGGGTTCAAGCCGGACTACAAAATGGTTTTTGCGCCGCAGGTCACCTCGCACTGAACCATCAGGCGACCACCCATCACTAAATTTTCAAAAACATCAACAATAGAAACATGAAAGCCCATTCATCAGAATCTCAATCCACGATCACGCCGGCAAAGGCGCTCGAATTTTTGAAGGACGGCAATGCCCGCTTTATGAACAATTTGAAGGTCAACCGCAACCTCCTCCAACAGGCCAACGACACCCGCGACAACCAGTTCCCGTTTGCCGCCATTTTGAGCTGCATCGACAGCCGGACCTCGGCAGAGCTCATTTTTGACCAGGGCCTCGGCGACGTTTTTTCCATCCGCATCGCCGGCAACGTGGTCAATACCGACATCATCGGCAGCCTCGAATTTGCCGGCAAAGTGGCCGGCTCGAAGCTCATCGTTGTCCTCGGCCACACCAATTGCGGGGCCATCAAAGGCGCCTGCGACCACGTCGAAATGGGCAACCTGACCGAGCTTTTGTCGAAGATCCAGCCCGCCGTTTATGAGGAAAAACAGACCGCGAACCCCGCCGAGCGGAACGCCGCGAACCCCGCTTTCGTCGAAAACGTCACCGAGCTGAACATCAAACGCTCCGTGAAGACCATCATCAACCGCAGTTTCATCCTCGAACAGATGATCGAAAAGGGCGAAATTGCCATCATCGGCGCCAAACATTTCCTCGATTCGGGGCAGGTCGAATTTTACCCAGACACCTTCCTTTCCAACAAAAAGGACGTGCGGGCATTCATCAATTCTTGACTTTTTAGCTATTTAAATAATGGAAAAGTTCATTTTAAACAAATTGCACACCGCGCAGGATTTCGCGGAAAACGGCAAAATCCACCAAAAGCAATTTGACGAAGCGCACGTTTTGCACGAGCTGAAGCATTTTTTGCCCGCCCAATCGGCACTCAAAGACTTCATCCACCACAATTCGCTGCACGCTTTTCAGCACCTCCATTTTTACGAGGCAATCTTTAAGGCATCGGCGATTTTTGGCCATCAGGTCACTTTGCAATTGGACGAGTTCCGTCAATTGCACCGCGACGGGCGTGTCAAAAATGCCGCGCTCGACCGTGCCATCGCCGAAAAAAAGGGCGCGGGAAACGTGGCCGCATGGCGCGAAAAATTGACCACAAAAAAATACGACACCAACCGCGAACCGCGAATCGGCAAATTGCGCGGCCATTGGAAAAGCGAATTTGGGCTCGACCTCGACAATCTCGTGCAGCCGCTTTTGTTCCGGGTTTTGTGCTCGTACCTCGATCAGGGAATCTCCATTTGGAAGTTCCCGCTCGCGGAAAAAGGCTTCCTCGCCTCCGTCCGCCTGCTCGAATCGAACGGCATTTCGTCCTTTTTTAAAACAAAAACGGCGCGAAAACTGCTTTTTGACCCCAAACTTTCCATCGCCGGGCTGCTCCAAAAAGTGGTCGGCGATGCCGCGTATTTTGAGCAATACCTTTTTGACCAACAGTTTTCCCATCATGGTTGGTCGGGCATCGCCTCCTCGGCGGAGGATATGCCGCAGGGTTTTCTCGACCACCGAGAGATGAGCTTGCGCGACCTGATCTTGTTCGAACTGTTGCTCGAAATGGACGCGCTCGAACACCATTTTGGGAAAAATTGGCAGCCACTTTGCGCCCGCGTCGCCGCCCCGCCGACCGACCTTTTTGCGGATGTTGAAAAAACGGAGGCGCAGGAGGTTTTCGAGATCTGGCAAAACGCGTTTGAGTGGAGCTATTACGACGATGTCCTTAACGGGATCGCGACGGGCCGCCCGCAGCCAAATTTGCCCACCGTCGAGCGCACTTTTCAGGCCATTTTTTGCATCGACGAGCGCGAATGTTCCATCCGGCGGCACATCGAGGCGGTCGATAAAAACTGCGAAACGCTCGGTGCGCCCGGTTTTTTTGGGGTCGAATTTTTCTTCCGCCCCGAAAATGGGCAGTTCCTCGACAAGCTCTGCCCGGCGCCGGTCACGCCAAAATATTTGATAAAAGAAATCCCGAACGGCCATCAGCGCGAGCATGATTTGATCTACACGCCGAAAACGCACACGCTCGGACGGGGGCTTTTGACGACGCTGACCTTTGGTTTTTGGGCCGCGGGCCGGACGGTTTTGGACCTTTTTCGCCCAAAAATGTCGCCCGCAATCTCCAATGCGTTCACCCATATGAACGACGGGGCGCAGTTCACGATCGAAAATTTTGACCCCGCCGAGCGCGAAAACGACCTCCAAGTTGGCTTCACGATTGATGAAATGGCGGCGCGGGTCGAGGGCCAATTGCGAAACATGGGCCTCGTTTCGCACTTCGCGCCGCTCGTTTATATGGTCGCCCACGGGTCCAGTTCGGCCAACAACCCGCACCACGGCGCCCACGATTGCGGCGCGTGCAGCGGTCGGCCCGGTTCGGCCAACTCGCGGGTCTTTGCGTTCATGGCCAACCATCCGAAAGTGCGGGCGGTCTTGTTGAAAAAGGGCATCGAAATCCCCGATTCGACCCAGTTTTTGGGCGCGATGCACGACACGGCGGCGGACGAAATGGGCTATTTTGACGAACAAATTTTGACGGAAGCGAACATTGTTTTGCACAAAAAGAACAAAGCCGCATTTGAAAAAGCACTCGATTTGAACGCGAAAGAACGGTCGCGCCGCTTCTTTTCCATCAATTCCCGGCAGCCCATCGAACAGATCCGGCGTGCCATCAAAGACCGATCGGTCTCGCTTTTCGAGCCGCGCCCGGAGCTGGGCCACGGCACCAACACGCTCTGCATCGTCGGGCGGCGCGACATGACGAAAGGGCTTTTCCTCGACCGCCGCGCCTTCCTGAACTCCTACGATTGCACGACCGACCCGGAGGGAAAACTGCTCGGCGGGGTGATGCGCCCGCTCGGGATTGTCTGCGGCGGCATCAACCTCGAATATTATTTTTCGCGCGTCGATAATCACCGATTTGGTGCGGGGACCAAACTGCCGCACAACGTGATGGGCCTTTTTGGCGTCGCCAATAGCGCGGATGGCGACCTCCGCCCGGGCCTGCCCGTGCAAATGATCGAGGTCCACGACCCCGTCCGGCTCGTCATCATCGTCGAGCACCGCCCCGAGATCGTGCTGAAAACCATCCAATCCGAGCCGCCACTTTACGAGTGGTTCGGCAACGAATGGGTCCACCTCGTGGCCGTCGAGCCGGAGACGCGGGCTTTTTTTTATTTCAAAAATGGGCAGTTCGAGCCGTACTCGCCGTTGGCCGGGGAACTCGAAAAACTCTCGGATTTCCATGGTTTGGTGGAAAATTCCATCAAAATGGAGACAAACCAGATTGCGGACGCGACGAAGGAGAACCTTCCGGTTTTTGTTTTGCACGAAAATTGATTGCTTTTTATCTTGCCGCAAAGGCGCGGAGGCCGCGAAGTCTTTTTCAAAAGCCTGCGACCCCTGCGCCTTTGCGGCCAAAATTTTGAACAGAAATCCATGCAGCACCTGCTCCAATTTTTCATAACCATCCCCATCCTCGGCCTCGTGGCCGCGCTTTTTGTTCCCCGAAAAAAGGAAAAATGGCTCTCCGGCATCGCCCTCGCGACCGTCGGCTTGCACCTTGCGGGTCTGATTTTTTTCACCGTGAACTGGCTGATGGAAGGCCGCCCGACGCTCGACATCAAACAGTTGACCGTTCACAAAAGCGCGGATTTCGAGTTTTTCATCGGCTTCCTTTTTGACAAAACGACGGCGGTCTTTGCGCTCGTCGGCTCGGTCTTGACACTTTTGGTCGGCGTTTTCAGCAAGACGTACATGCACCGCGAGGATGGGTTCAAGCGGTTTTTTTGCACGCTGCTGCTGTTTTTCACAGGCTATAATTTCATCATTTTTTCCGGAAATTTGGAGACGCTTTTTGTCGGCTGGGAGATTTTGGGCATTACGTCGTTCATCCTGATCGCCTTTTACCGCGACCGTTATTTGCCCGTAAAAAATGCCTTTAAGGTGCTTTCGTTTTACCGCCTCGGCGATATTTTCCTGATCTTGGGCATGTGGGCGGCCCACCATTTGTTTCACAAAAACACCGCGTTTTCGGAATGGATGGACGCCGGGTACCTGCAAAAAACCATCGGCGAACACCCCGGCCTGGCCCTTTTCACCGCTGCGACGATCGTTTTGGCGGCCATCATAAAATCGGCGCAGTTCCCGTTTTCGACCTGGCTGCCCCGCGCGATGGAAGGGCCAACGACTTCGAGCGCGATTTTTTACGGCTCGCTCTCGGTGCATATCGGCGCGTTTTTGCTGATCCGGACCGCCGCTTTTTGGGAAAATATTGGGGCCATTTCGCCAATTTTGATTGCCACCGGGTTGGTCACGGCACTCGTCGCGACGGCCATCGCGCGGGTCCAATCGTCGGTTAAAACGCAGATCGCCTATTCGTCCATCGCGCAGATCGGGTTGATCTTTATCGAGATCGCGCTCGGATGGCACGGCCTGGCACTCGTCCATTTTGCGGCGAACGCTTTTTTGCGGACGTACCAGCTTTTGGTGTCGCCGTCGGTTTTGAGCTACCTCGTCCACGATATGTTCTTCACATTTTTGCCGCGCAAAAAATCGACCGCCGGGCCGTTTTTGCAAAAAATCGAACAGGCGGTTTATTTACTTTCGATCAAAGAGTTCAACCTCGATTTTTGGCTGCACCGGATTTTTTGGCAGCCCTTTAAATGGGTCGGCAACCTGTTGAACCGGGGCGCGGAAAAACCAAAAACTGCGCTCCAAATGGGCGTTTTATTGGCCGGGGCAATCAGTTTTTCGTTCAAAGGGCCGGATACTGGCAACCCGGAATGGCTGGCAATTGCCCTTTCTGCGGTCGCGTTTTTGCATATTTTGAAAGCCTTTTCGCACCGCGGCGATGCCCGCCACGCATGGCTCACGGTGGTCGCCAGCCAACTGATGATGCTCGCCGTGATGTTCGGTTTTGACCCGGAAAATTGGTTGGAGATCGCCATTTTCGGCGGTGGGATGCTGGTCGCGGCAGTCGCTGGATATGTCGTTTTGCAAAAAATGCACCGCGCCGAAGGGCCCAATTTGCTCGCGCAATACCACGGCCATTCATACGAACACCGGGGCCTCGCGCTCGCTTTTTTGGTCTGTTGCCTCGCTTTTGTGGGTTTCCCGATCACGCCGACCTTCCTCGGGATCGATCTGTTTTTCACAAAAATCGGTGCCGGGCAATGGCCGTTGATTGTTTTGGCCGCGCTCTATTTCCTGTTTTTGGAACTGGCGGTGGTCCGCATTTTTGCCCGCGTCTTTTTGGGGCAGCACCTGAAAATGTACCATCCGGTGGCGTACCGGTCGTCTTGAAATCAGGTTGTTTTTAATAGGACTTTCGCAGGTCCTAATTTTTTGATTTACGAGATACGATTTACGAGATACGATATCTGATTTTGGGCCATCTCCGATCGTCAATCCCTTTTGCCCAACTGATTGATTATCAAACATTGTAACTGTTTAGGTCGGGGCTGTACCGGACGGCTTTAGCCGCCGTATTGTGTTAAAAATAGCCGGATTGGTTATAAATCGTCGATTCAGGATTGTTTATTTGGCGATAAATCTCCAAAGAAG
>JANOQP010000347.1:0-4377 GCA_031414895.1 Saprospirales bacterium | reverse complement strand
GGCACAAAAATCGTGGGTCATGTCTGGCTCGATGAACTGGACCGATGGCAGTATCTATAAAGATTGCAACAATGTGTTGTGGGTTCAGGACCAGAGCCTTGCGCGCACTTATCGCCTCGAATTTGAGGAAATGTGGGGCAGCGCAGGCTCGCAACCTGACCTCGCCGCCGGGCTTTTTGGCGCATCGAAAAAGGACAACACGCCGCACCAATTCCGCATCGGCGGCCGCCAGGTCGAGTGCCGTTTCAGCCCCTCCGACCAGACGACGGCGGCCATCGAAAAAGTGCTGCTCTCGGCGCAAAACGACCTTGGTTTCGCGCTTTTTTCCTTTACAAAAGACGAGCTTGGCGAGGCCATCGTCGATCGCCACAACGCGGGCGCAAACTGCCGGGGCATCATCGACAACCCGAACGACAACAGCGGCGAGTTTGCTTTTTTGCTCGCCAACGGCGTGAACGTGAAGGCCGACAACCTCCCCTCCGTGATCCACCATAAATATGGCGTGGTCGATGCGCTCATCGCGGGCAGCGACCCAACCGTCGTGACCGGGTCGCACAACTGGTCGCTGACCGCAGAAACGGGCAACGACGAGAACACGCTCATCATACACGACGCGAAAATTGCGCTCATTTATGCGATGGAATTTGAAAAACGGTTCAACGAAATCACGGTCGGCACGGAAAGTTTGACTAAAAATGGCGGTTTTGAAATCTTCCCGAACCCGGTTTCGGATATTTTTTGGGTGAAAAATTTGGGCAATTTTTCAGGCTCGGCGCGGCTGGAGATTTTTGATGCGACTGGTCGAAAGGTCAAATTCGAGATTTTCTCCAATGAAAAGGCCGAAATTTCCACCGAAAACTGGCCTTCGGGTTTTTATTTCCTCAAAATCACGACCCCCGACCATGTCCGAAGTTTTTCGTTTCAAAAAATTTGAGGTTGCCCAAACCGGTTCGGCGATGAAGATTGAACCAAAAGAATTACGGTTCAGACAAAAATGAAGATTGGGTCAATATTTCGCAATCTGTATTCCGCCCGTTCCCTCTAAAAAAACAGCGATCGAGACCGTCCCAAAATCGAGGACAAAAGCATCGTTCGCCAAGTTCCCATCGCCCGTTTGGGTCATCCGGATGCCAGCAAGTTCGCGGGAAAGTGCCGCGGCCCAGAGCGGCGAGACGAGCGCATCGACCGCGTGGACGACCGCGCCGCCGTTTTTTTTCTGCAATTCGGCGGCTTTTTCTATCAAAAACCCGGCGTTCGTGGCGAACATTTCCCGCGTGTTTTCCCTGTGAGAAAGGATGAGCGAGGCATCATTTTCGAATACCATTTCCAAAAAAAGGAGGTGGCCCGTCGAAAGGTGTGCGCCCGGCTGGGGCAATTGGAGATAGTAGTTTGCCTGCGCAAGTCGTTGGTTTTCAACGGGTTGCATGGCTTCAAGGTCTGTTTTTGAGAAATGGGGCAGCATTTTTTTTGCCACAAATTTCACAAATTACACGAATTTTATACCGACCGCTTTTTTACGACCGAGGTCGAAAGACAATCAACAATCGAAATTTGTGAAATTTGTGGCACGCCATTTTTGGGCAAAAAAAAACCGCTGCCCATTGGCAGCGGTTATAACAACAAATTATAATCCCATGAACATTTACAAATCGTGTGGTCTCAGCGAGGTTTGAAAGATAAACCGCGAGACCGGGTTTTTTGGTGCTGGATGCGTTCAGATTAACTTTTTTTTGACTTTCCCGTGATTATTAGAAATCTGCCGGTCGGTCTTTTCGATAAAAAACCGACCGGCTATTTTCTAATGACTTCAAGTCATAATCCCATGAACATATCCTTTTGTCGGACGGCAAAACTTCATTCGCCATCTTTTGACCTTACAAAGGTGCGGCGGCATTTTTCGCCCGGCAATTACATTTATTTGCCATTGTGAAAACCATTGAGGGTTTTTACAGGAACATAAAAAAACGCAACTTGCTGAATTTCAACAAGTTGCGTTTTTTATTCAAAAGAGTCGATTGGCAAATTTGTGAAAACACAAATATTTTTCAGTCCAGGTTTTTATTGAAAATAAATTCAAAAATTATTGGGCGCGGCTGAAAAACAGGGTCTTGACGCGTTTCCCGCCATCAAAAAGTTGTAAAAAATAATTCCCAGCGGGCAAAGAATCGATCGAGACGGCCGACCCGTTTGTGAAAATCGCCGATTTTGCCAAGCGTCCATCCGTCCCAAAAATCTGTCCTTGCCAAGTTTCACCCGGTTTTCCACCCTTTATGCGCACCGATCCGCGCGTCGGGTTTGGGTAGATTTTCAGGTTTTTGTAATCATCGTCCGGCGAACCGATCGCGGAGGTCGGCGGGTTGTTGAACAAAAACTGGTAGCAGGCCGAAAATTCGCGCTCCCAATACCATTCGCTGTGTGCGCCGTCGTTGTCGGATTTCAGGAAAAGCTCCGAGTTCGGGACGCCGATATTTTGAAAAGTGTTGCGCATTTGGGTCATTTTCGGCACCATCGTGGTCGATTCGTTGGTCCCGGCAACAAAATAGGCGCGGATATCGCCCGTCTTTCCCGTCGTCGTGACGTGCGAAAAACAACTGTCCGAGAACCAAAAAGCGGGCGACAGGTTGCCGATCTTTCCAAAAACAGATTGATGTTCGATGCCGATATAATTGGCGATCAACGCGCCAAGCGAGCTGCCCGCCGTGCCCGTGTGCGCCGCATCGATGAGCGTCCGATAATGGCTGTCCATGTACGGTTTGAGGGTTTGGACGATGAAATTGGCGTATTTTTCGCCATTGCCACCGCCATATTGGCTGTTTTTCCAAACGGAATATTCATCGATCCGGTCTGCGCCACCGTTGTCGATGCCAACAACGATGCAGCCATAATCGCCCGCTGCAAAGAGCGTGTTGAGCGATTCGTCCACGCCCCATTCGCCCGAAAAACTGGTCGCGTCGTCAAACAAATTCTGCCCATCGTGCATATACAGGACGGGATATTTTTTGGTCGTCGTCGCATAATCAGGCGGCAAATAGAGCCAAATGCGCCTGTTTTTGTTCAATTGCGGCATAAAAAACGCCGGATCGAGAATGCTCACGTTCCAAGCCGCGGTGCTGCCCGACGTGCCGCCGAGGTCTTCCCAGCTCAAAATGGCGATGTCCACCGTTTTCGGCTGGCCGCTATAATTGACCATGTGATTGGGTTGAAAACCGCCGCCCGCACCGCCTTCGACCGTTGCCCAATCGCCGCGCGTGAACTTGAACTCGACCGTCCCGACGGCTGGCGTGAACGTGATGGAAAACGTGCCGTTCATGCCCGGCGAGAGCTTGAAGTTTGGGTCGCCCGGTGTCCAATTTTGGAAATTCCCGGCAGCAAAAATGCTGGCCCCTGCTGGCGTGTTGATGGGAATGGAAGTGACGTTGAGCGTCAATTGGGCCGAGGCAATGCCCAAAAAAAGGCCGAAAATGGCCATCAAAAAGTGCTTTTTCATTGTAATCGAAGTTTTGGAATGAAATGTAAAATCCGGCAAAAGTAGCAATCGGTGTATGTTTGGCGGTCAAAAAAGGGTCGATAACATGTTCTTTATACTCTCAAAACTGTTCGTTTTTCTGCTCAAACCGCTCAACTGGGCCATCATCCTACTGCTCGTTTCCCTATTTTTAAGGACAAAAAAATGGCGGGCCCGCACCCGCATTTCCGCTGCCGCCATCCTCTTTTTTTTCTCCAACCCGTTCATAGTCAACCAGTTGGCGTTGGCCTGGGAGATGCCGCCGCGCCAAATCTCGGAGATCCCCGACTCGGTCGATTTCGCGATCATCTTGGGCGGATATTATGGCTCGGACTTGCAGGCAACAGAAGGCCTGCCGCCGTTCAGCATGGCCGTCAACCGGTTCATCAGCACCTACCAGCTCTATAAAATGGGGCGCGTTCGCAAGTTTTTGCTGACCGGCGGCGCGGGCGGGATGTTCGGCAACAAACAGAACGAGGCCGACAAAGTGCACGACCTTTTGCGCAGCCTCGGCATTCCGGAGGCCGATATTTTGGTCGAAAACCAAGCCCGGAACACCCGAGAGAACGCACTTTTCACCAAAATTTTATTGGACAAAACCAAACCGGGCGCGTCCTGTTTGCTCATCACCTCTGCCTTTCATATGCCCCGTGCGGTCATGTGCTTTGAAAAAGTGGGGCAAAAAACAATGCCCTTTCCGGTCGATTTTTACGGAAAACCGTTCCAATGGAGGCCCGGCCATACCATCGAACCGGACGATCTCGCCTTTTTCAAATGGAACGCGATCATCAAAGAATGGATGGGGATAGCGGCGTATAAAATTAAGGGGTATATTTGAGGGTTTCGAGTGCGCCGCGTCCCGCAACCCAAAA
>JANOQP010000346.1:0-4826 GCA_031414895.1 Saprospirales bacterium | reverse complement strand
CCCTGATTGGTGCCGGTGCTCAAGCTGTACGAAACCCCGTCGCGGTAGTCAAAAAGTGCCACGCCGTTGATGAAAACACCAATGTTGCCACCCGTCGTCGGCGAGGGCGTGCCGGTGTTTTGGGCCGGATTGAGCGGGAGTTTGAAATAACCTGTCTGCGCGGTCGCCAGCGAGGGGTTGCCGTCCAAAAAAGGCCCGGTTATATAGGCCGGGATGCCGTTCGTTTTGATGTACGACCACGTCGCGGAATATTGGACCGATTGCACGTTCGCCAAAACCGCGTCCTGAATCGGCGTGGAATTGTTTTTCACATAATGGCGGCCCATCAAATTGGTCGTGTTTTGCAAAAAAGCGGTGATGGCCGGGTTGGTCTGCGCCTCGATTTGGGTGAAAAAGGCGAGGAAAAGGAGGGGTGCAAGGGATTTTTTCATGTTTTTTATCAATGAATTTTTGTTACGAATTTTTTAAAAAAAAGGCCGTCGCTCAATGTGAAATCACGACCACCGAAGAACTCGATTGCCGCCCATCCGAGACAGTCAGCCAATAAAAACCGTCGTAAAAAGTCTGCACATCAAACGTTTTCATGGTCGTGCCGGGCGGCAAAACCGATTCCAGCACCGTCCGCCCGCTGGCATCGATGAGCCGGACGGTGCGCTCCTCAAAAGCATCGTTGTGCTGGACGGTGATAAAATCCGAGGCCGGATTGTTGTGGACCATCAGGGTTTTGCCGCCCGACAAATGGACCGAAACGACGGGCGAATATTCCGCCGAGCCGTTCAAATCCACCGAACGGAGGCGGTAATAATGGTTGCCCGATTTCAGCCCCGCGTCAGTGAACCGATATTCGGGCTGCCCGCTGGCTTTCGCGTAGCCGATTTTTTGGAAATGGAGGGCATCCTCCGACCGCTCGATTTCGAAATGCGAAAAATTGGCAGCCTCGCCCACTTGCCATGCGATTTGGGCATCGTTCCCATCCAATTGGACGGTAAAACTGAAAATTTCGACCGGAAGCGGTGCTTGAATATATTGGATTGCACCGCCCGGAATGGTCTGGTTGGTGCTCGTCGAGGTGACGATGCCGTAATATTTCGCGGCCATCACGAACGGATAACTGGGGATACCGGTCGATAGCAGCGTCGCAAAATAGCAATACGTCCCGTTCGGATATTCGGGCGTGACGCAAAAACGCCCGTGATAAAGGTCCAAATCGCCCGTCCCGGAGGTGAAAACATAATCTTCGCACATCGAACCGAGCGGATAGGTCGCATTGACGGGCGGGCCGTTCGTCCGCGTGGACGCGGTCGATAGGACGTAACTGGTGGTGATGCGCTTAATGCCGCCCGTCCCATCGACGTTTGTGTAGCCAAAAGTGCCGTAAATCGGGAACCCGTCCCAGCCGAAACCGATGAGCGGCGAGTGCTGCGTCGAGGCATTTTGGTCATAAAGGCACGACGGGCTGATATGGTGGTGATACGCGCCCGGCTGGTTCGGGTGGCCTTTGCAGGCATCGAAACCGCTGCCCTCCCAATAATAGGCGTTGCGGTTCCAGCCCGTAAAAGTGATGCCGTTCACCATCGTCATGGTTGTGTTGTTCCAATAATGCCCATCTTTTGCGTTGAAAATGGCCACGCCATTTTTCCAAAAACCAATGGCCCCCAACCCGGTGTTCGTTTTCGTGCCGGTCTGTTCGGCGGGCGCAAGCGGGTAACTGCCGATGAAATTTTGGTCGCTCGGCGAGTTCGGGTTGCCCGCCCACGGCCCGATGGCATAGCCCGGCACGCTCGACGCGCTCACATACGCCCGCCCGCTCGCCGGCGGATTGGTGTAATAAACGCTTTGCACGTTGCATTCGAGCGCGGGATAACTGGGGTTCACCATCGGCGTATTGGCCGCGGTCTGCATCCAAGTGGTGATGACGGGGTTGGTTTGCGCCCGGATTTCAAAAATCGTGGCAAGCAAAATGACCGCGTGAAGGATTTTTTTCATCGTAAAAATTGACTGAAAAGGTGTTTTTCAGTCTTTGACGATGCTTTCTTTTAAATCCTTCGCGTGGAGGGGCCTTATTTTTTCGGAAATGAAAAACCCGGATTGAACAAAAACCCCCTGTCCGTCAGCGTCAATAAAGAGGCAGTTGGGGCAGGGATTGAAGACCAGATTTTGGTGCGTTTCGTAAATTTCTTGAAAGTTGGGCATCGGCAATCGAGCGGCAATATTGCGGCTTTGACGCTGTTGGCAAGAAATTCCTTCGCTGGATTTGCGGGAAGCGGGACAAACGTCTATAAAACAGGGAATTTAGTCGATAGGCTTGACCGTTCAGCTCGCATTCGCGGTATTTTAGGCCTCGTTTATGGCGTTTTACTTTCAAAAAAATCAATAAAAATGGTAGAAGCACCAACAGGCGTTCAGGGTTCGATCGCCGCAAAACCCCGTCGCCGATTCACCGCCGCCGAGCAAGTCCTCCTCGATTACATCACCCAAATCGCGCCGCTCTCCGATGCCGAAATTGACACCATGTTTGAAATGATCAAAACCCGCTCGCACAAAAAGGGGAAGGTTTTGCTCCGCGAAGGACAGGTTGGCAATGTCTGTTATTTTGTCCTGCAAGGCTGCGTCCGGCAGTTCTATCTGGTTGATGGCGAGGAAAAAACCACCAATTTTTTCACCGAAGGGCAGCCCGTAACTTCAACTTCTGCGTTTGAGGACAAGACCTCCAAATCGTTTTTGGTCTGCAACGAGGACTGTATTTTGATTGAGGGCAGGCCGGAAGATGAAGCGGATTTTTTTGCAAAAATGCCCCGCATGGAAACGCTCAGCCGCATGGGCGTCGAAATTGAACTCCAAAAAAGCCAGGAAACCCATGCCGAGTTCATCATAAACAGCCCCGAAGGCCGCTACCTGAACTTGCTGGAAACGCGCCCCGAACTTCTCGACCGGGTGCCGCAATATCAATTGGCGAGTTTTTTGGGGGTCACGCCGGAGTCGTTGAGCCGGATCCGGAAACGGATCATGGTGAAATGAAAAAGGGGCGCGGCTCATCGCTCAAATTCGTTCCTAAACAAGACGCAAAAATCTTTCACCTTAAAAAACGTTCGGAATCCTATCTATATTTGCGCCCAATAACTTGCTTCAAATTGGTGGTGCTGACCATGCTGGTGTGGTGTCGCCCGATTATCAAACAAGGCGAGTTTTAAATTTCGAGGCAATGAAAAACAACGGTTTTATTCAAAAATCAGGGCTTGGGCGTTCTGCCTTCTTCTTGCTGATTGGGCTGGCTGTGGTCTCCATCGGCGGGGCGGCTGTGCTCGGGCTCACTTCCAAAAATGATTCACCCATGCAATTAAAAGTTTCTGTGTACGACACCTACGTCCCCAAAAAACAGGGCGGCGTGATGCATTTCGACATCCTCGTGGATTCCAAGGAAAAGGATGTGGAGAAAATCTACGGCTTTGGCAGGGAGTATTTGCTGTCAAAAGGCCAGGAGGGGCAGCCGCTCACCGCCAAGCAATGCCGGTTTTGCCATGTGGAAAACGCCAAAGGCCCGATGGAGGATTCCATCACGGCAAAAGGCTATTTCATCATCGAGATGGAAGGCTGCAAGTGATTTATTTAATGAAATAATTAGGACTGCTAATTTTACAGGGCGGTAGCACAACGTCTGCCGCCCTTATTTTTTTGTCAATGAACGACCCCGTTTTCGACCCGCAAGCCCAAATCGGCAACCCCGAACTGAAAATAATCGCCTCCCTCGAACGGCTCGGCGAAGGTTTTCGGGTGCTGCTCTGGGAAAAAGCCAAAGTCATGGGCATCAGCCCGATACAAATCCAGATTCTGATTTTTGTCCAATTTCATGGCGATGAAAAATGCAAGGTCAGTTACCTCGCCCAAGAATTTTGCCTCACTAAGCCCACCATCAGCGAGGCGGTGAAATCGCTCGAACAAAAAGGTTTTATCGAGCGGCAGCCCGAGGTCACGGACACCCGCAGCCATACCATCCACCTGACCGAAGCGGGCAAATCGGCAGTCGCCCAGACCGCCCATTTTGCCAACCCGATGCTCGGCAGCCTCGCCAAAATCCCTTCCGCCGAAAAGGGCATCCTGCTCGAACAACTGCTCGGCGTGATTGGGCATTTGCAACAGGCGGGCATTATTTCCATCCAACGGATGTGTTTCTCCTGCCGTTTTTATCAAAAAAAAGGGGAGGGCCATTTTTGCCGATTTTTAAATAAGTCATTGAAAAACAATGATTTGCGGCTCGATTGTCAGGAGTTTGAAACGGCTGGGTGATTTTTTTCATTCGAAAAGAGGGTCAAAAACCACTTCTTACCCAAAGTCAATGAAGGCCCTTTTTGACCGACTGAATTTTGCCCCAAAATTCGCCCGACGCGGATTTCTGAAACTCAAAATTCAAAAGTTTTATGAAGGACTAAAATCCGTTTCACGCCCAACACCCCTCAATTTCTCCTGTTCCACCTCCACAATCTGTCGCAACTCCGCTTCCGTTGGCAAATTGAGCAAGTATTTGCTCACAAAAACCGGCTGCGGCAAGTTGCCCGTCGCGTAATGGACGAGGGCGTGGTTTTTCTCCGCGCAAAGGATGATGCCAACGGGCAGGTTGTCGCCTTCGGTCATTTCGTTTTCACGGTAAAAATTCAGGTAAAGGTTCATCTGCCCGGCGTCGGAGTGGTCGAATTCCCCGATTTTGAGGTCGAACAGCACATGGCATTTAAGGATGCGGTGGTAAAAAACGAGGTCAATCCGACGCCGGGCAGATGAACCTTTACCTGAATTTTTACCGTGAAAACGAAATGACCGAAGGCGACAACCTG
>JANOQP010000345.1:0-5611 GCA_031414895.1 Saprospirales bacterium | reverse complement strand
TCTCCGAAAAGGCTTTTTTTTTGATGGGGTTTCAGTTTACGCATAGAGCTGATTTTTGTAAAATTCTTGCATTTGTTCTTTGGGAATCAACTTGTTGCAAGGATCTGCAGGGCCAACGCCTTTTCGCGCAAGTTGCCACGGAGCCTCGGAATGCGTCAAATTTTCCAATTCCATTCCCGTGAATCCAGACAGCTCGCTCAATGTTTCCTCCAAAAGCTGGTGTTGTTCCTTGGTCAGCATGTTTTCCAGACTGGCATCCGGAGCGGCTTTTCCAGGCTCCACTGCATACTTGATTTCTGTATGAAGGTTGGATTTTCCGTTAAGCGAACTGAATACTTTTCGGGAAACCGGACCATGCACCCATGCCTCGAAATCATCCTCAATGAGCGGAGCGTCAAAGTAGGCGAGGTGATATGCTTGCGAATAGAAAAGCAGTTTTTGCAATTTCAAATGCGACATAGGCCCATATTTGGACAGGATATATTCTGAAAGAAGGATGGAATCAACCGTCTGGATTTCTTTTGCTGTGGCAATCATTGCTCTTGATTTTGTGCAAAGGTGGCGATTTTTTTTCAAAAAACACCCGAAAATCAATGGCCGTCTATGAAAAATGGCTGGCGATGACGCGGCCCGCTTCGCCCGATGAGCATGGGGGGCTGCGGCGGCCTTTGTGGATGAAACGGGCATTGAGGCCGGGGGATGGGGCTTATTATTTTTGAAATCTGCGCTCAAAAGTTGTTGGCAATGATGCCAACAACCGGCCAAAAAGGCAGCTGCCTTTCAATTTTTGGAGAAAACCAACCTGCCTTGATGCCCGGTCTCGTCCGACGTTTTCACCCGGAAAAAGAGGAGGCCGGTAGGCACTTGCGGACCCGGATGCCATTGGACCACCGCCGGGTTCGCGCCGACCTCTGATTCTTGCCAAATCGACCGACCAGTCATGTCGAAAACCTCGACCGAGCGGATGGGGTCTTTTCCGTTTCCAAAATAGACGGTTTGAGCGAACGGATTTGGCGAGGCCCAATATTCTGCGGCGGCCAGTTCGGGGGGCGGGCCATCGGTCGAGGTGGTGGCTTGGGTCAAATGTTTGACGGTGATATTTTGCCCAACCTGATACATCACATGGAGTTCGTGTGTGGTCGTGTGGAAGCCCAGGTCGTAAGATTGGACAACCCCGTCGGAAAACGGTTGGATGCCCATATCTACCCAATCCGTGCCGTCGAATTTTTCGAGGAACAGCTTGAAATTGTCCGTATTGCCGGGCGAATCGAGACGGTAGCCGACCACCGGGAAGCCCGAAACCGGGTCAATGTGCAACTTCATGGTCGAGACCCCGCCGGGTGAAAATCCCTGAGTACCGACGAATTCCCACTCCCCGTTTTTGACGTGCAGCACTGAAATTTTGCCGTCCTCAAAATCGCTGTCCTGAAAGGCGATATACATTTCATGGTTGATGGGCGAGACGGCGACGGAGGATTTTTCGAATGGGAAGGGCATCGGGGTGTTGCTTAATTGGGTCCACTGGCCATCCTTCAATTTGAACGCCTTTTTGGGGTATCCGGTCACGACATGGTTGTTGAGCAACGCGAAATACTCCTCGCTTATGGGGTCAAAAGCCATGATTTCGGAGAGGTCGCCTTTCAGGTAACTGAGCGAAAATCCATACGGGATGGCGGCGATTGGCTCAGCCTCCATGCCTTTTATAGAAAAAACCGAGCCGTCCACGGCAGTCAGACTCTCGCCGTTGGACTCATTCTCAAAAATGCCCCGACCGCCCGAAAGCCACAGGCCATACTTGTTTTGGGTCTCGTCGAACTTGACGACGTGCGGATTGATTGCGTCGTTGCAGATGTCGTCAGCTTCATAAGCGATGCCCAAAAATTCGTGTTTCACCGGGTTCGGGCTACGGTGCAGCACCGCGAAACTGCCGATGGTGTTGGGGGCTGTAAATGCTTTTTTAACCTGCCAGCCTTGCCCGGTGAATTCCATGAAAACACAATTCGGGATTGCATCCAATGAAAGAGCTGGGTTGCCGGTGGGATTTTCAAAATAAAGAAAGGCACGGGAAGTGTTCGTCGCCGTTACGATTGGCACGGGTCCGCCGCCGAGCGTCTCCCAATTTTGGGCTGTGGCGAAATTTGAAAAAAGGGTAAAACAGAGGATGGTGGAAAACTGTCTCATGGTCGGGTGTTTTAAAAATACAAAAATCTCAACTGGTGTCGAGCCGGGCATATTTTGTCCCGTTTTTTTTTAACAATAGGGTGATTTCCCCGTGTTTAAAAAATGGCTGGCGATGACGCGGCCCGCATCGCCCGAAGAGCATAGGGGGCTGCGGCGGCCTTTGTGGATGAAAAGGGCTTTGAGGCCGGGGGATGGGGCTTATTATTTTTGAAAAAACCAGCCAAAACCAGCTACTTTTACCCAAAATAAGGCTTTTGCAACCATGAAAAAAGAAACCCGCATCACCATCGACCCAGCCATCTGCCACGGCAAACCGACCATCCGGGGTTCGCGGATGCTCGTCTCGACCATTTTGGAACTCCTCTCTGCTGGGATGACCCACGAGGAAATCTTGGCCGATTACGATGGTTTGGAAGAAGCGGATATTTTGGCTTGCCTTGATTTTGCCGCGCAGTTGTCGCAGTTCAGGACGCTACAAATGGCCGCATGAAATTCATCATTGACGAACAATTGCCGGGCTCGCTGGCGCGATTTTTCCGTGAAAAGGGCCACGATGTCGTTCATGTGAACACGCTCCGCTCTGGTTTGCAGATGCCCGACGAGGCCGTTTCCGAAATCAGCATGAGCGAAAACCGGGTCGTCATTTCCAAAGATTCCGACTTTTTGAACAGCTTCGTTTTGAAGCGTGTCCCATACAAATTGCTGTTCCTGACCACCGGGAACATCAAGAACAGTCAATTACTTGCCCTTTTTGAAGCTAACCACGCGGTCTTGCTGCGCGAATTGCGGCACCACCATGTCGTCGAAATGGGGCAAAAAACGATTTCCGTGATTTATTGAACTGCTGGCGATGACGCGGCCCGCCTCGCCCGATGAACATGGTGGGCTGCGGCGGCCTTTGTGGATGAAGCGGGCTTTGAGGCCGGGGGATGGGGCTTATTATTTTTGATTTTCCGAAAACAAAAGGGTCATGAACTGCCAACAAATCTTGTTCACCAACCATGCGATGAACCAAATGTTCGCCCGGAAAATTCCGGTTGTGGCCATCGAAGAATTGATAAAAAGTGGTCAAATCATCCGTTCGTACCTCGACGACAAGCCTTTTCCCAGCTTTCTGATATTGGATTGGTTTGAGGGCCAACCTGTCCATGCGGTTGTAAGTCACGATGATTTGACCCAAATTTGCACCGTCATCACGGCATATTGGCCCGACCAAAATCTGTGGACACCCAATTTTCAACAAAAACTCATCAAATAATGACCTGCACCACCTGCAAATCCGGCCAACTTTTCCCCGGCAAGACAACCGTCACGCTCGACCGGGATGGCTGTTTGGTCATCTTCCGCGATGTCCCGGCGCACGTTTGCGAGAACTGTGGCAGTTATGTCCTTGATGCCGCGACGACGAAGCTCCTTTTTGCAAAGGCCGAGGAAAGTATCGAAAAAGGGGCCGAGGTGGAGGTCATCCGGCTCAAAGCGGCGTGATATTCGACGTTTTGACTTTGCCGATGCGAAAAAATCAATGGAAGTCTATGAAAAATGGCTGGCGATGACGCGGCCAGCTTCGCCCGACGAACATGGGGGATTGCGGCGGCCTTTGTGGATGAAACGGGCTTTGAGGCCGGGGGGTGGGGCTTATTATTTTTGAACGATGGGGTTATCTTTGGTGCTTGTCACTGTTAAACTCTAACTCCGGCTCGCAGCACCAATTAAGAAACAGTTTTGAGTGATGGCCCCTGATTGCGTACCCTTGAACCTTATTAGTTTCTACATAAAAAAATACCCATGCAAATTCCAGAATTCAACTCGTTCACGAAGCAAACCGAACCGGATGAATGGTATAAAACCATCCGGAAGCGTTGGCTTGACCTTCATGTGGAGGATACTTCGTCAAAGATTAAGGAGTTGCTGTCAAATGCGAGCCATTTGGAGAGCATGGCACAAGGCGATAGCAGTTTTTTTATGATTTTCAATACATTGAAATTTGAGGTGATCTATCTCGGGAGCAATTTTGAGGCGTGCTGTGGGTATACCGAAGAAGAGGTAACTGAAAACCGGATAAAGTTTTTTTTTAAGAAATTGCATTATAGCCAGCTCGGTTTTTTTATAAAACTGTACAATTTGATCCATTATATTAAAAACAAAATCCCTTCGGACGCAAAGAAGGAGTTTAGCACTTTCACGGCCTGCGGACTGAATTTTCAGCACAAATCTGGTCAATGGCGAAAAATACTTATGCGCGTTTATCCGCTTGAGTTGTTGGAAAACGGAGCAATTTCCTTACAGTTGGTTCATGTACAAGATGTTACAAATTTGACGAAGTCCAATGATTATTGGATGTATTCGGCATTTGGGAACAATCCCCGCTATATGATAAGCTATCTTTCAGCGGGGTTGGGTCGCCAGACACTGGGGGCCATGTTCACGGAAAGGGAAATGGAAGTCTTGCGAATGGTTGCTGAAGGGCAACAGACAAGCGAAATAGCCAAACAACTTTTTTTGAGCCCATTTACAGTAGAAAAACACCGCAAGAATATGATCTCCAGGCTTGGTGCGAGGGACACGGTCGCGCTTGCCGAACTTTGCAAAAAGGCTGGGATTTTGTGAGCAAGTTTGGCGAAAAGGTATCCAAGCCATGTATCACCCGAAAGGGAATAAGGCGTAAAATTTACAGATGTAATACCCGTTTCGGTTATTTTTTGGAAAAGACGGTCATCCTACCTTCGCCCCTGTTTGGCTGCTTTATAAACACCGTACAATTTTGTTAGATCATTTCTAGCATAAACCAAGATTACACTAATATTATATTTCAACTTTAACTTGCTTAAATATAGGCCTGTCATCTCTATGCCAACGCTTTGTCAGTTTGCCTTAAATACGCAACCAACGTAATTTTTAATTTAATTGTCTCTCATGAACAAGTTCTCCTTATTGACTGGAAGAAAGGCCTTTCTTCCTTTCTTGCCCCTGTTTTTGATTTTTTTGAACTCAAAATCATCCATCGGGCAGACCTGCAACAACCTGCAGATTTTCACCTACAACGAGTTTTTTGGGACTCACACCTTCACGGGTGCGACGACACTCACGGGTGGCACCCATGCCGGTACACTTGGGGCCGCACTGGCCAATGGTGGCCCGACGGTAACATTGCCCGGGACAGGCGATTTTCTGGGCGTGTCTGATGGCTTTTTGTCCTTTGCAACCCCTACCGGAACGGTGGAAATCTACAACGGATTAACTGGGGCTTATGGCGGTGTGAACATTCCCACCACCTTGTTGCCCCAAAAAGGCGTTACCGTTTCGCTAAACGACGAGCCGCATTCGGGCGATTTGGTGCGGCCCCTCGGAACTCGAAATGTACTTGGAAGCGGTGCTTTTATTGACATTGGTGACGACGACGCGGTCTATTTGGACTCGGACGGCTCGCTTT
>JANOQP010000344.1:0-4697 GCA_031414895.1 Saprospirales bacterium | reverse complement strand
CCCAAAAATCTCAACCTCTATTTTTTCCCTTTCGGCTTCGCTGGCTCGGCGGTCTTTTTCACGACCACTTCCTCGGGCATTTCATCGAGCTTGTTCGGGTCTGCCAGCTGGTTGTTTTTGAAATTGAGGAACATCCCAATGGCAAAAAGCAGCAGCACGAGCGCGCTCGAAAAGAGCGTGACCGAGTTGCCCGTTTTGACGGAACTTGGCTCGAAACGCATTTCCAGCGACTGTTTTTGGCCCGCCGGGAGCTTCAAGGCGCGGAGCAAATAATCGGCCTTGAAGATCTGGTTGGGCATCAATTGGCCGTTGAGATAGCAGTTCCAGCCCTTTTCGTGCGGATAATAGACCTCCGAAAACGCGGCGATGGACTCGCTTTTCGCGGAATATTCGTAGACCATTTTGTCGGGCGAATAGCTCGTCAATTTGATATAATCCGTCGAGTCGCCCGCGTATTTCCATGAAGCGAGGTCTGCGGCATTTTTTTGTTGCACAATTAGGGTGTCCCGCGGGTTGAGCGTGGCGAGGCTGGCCAGTTCGGCATCCGCGTCGGCGACGGTCGCGACGGTCTTCACGAACCATGCGTTGCCCATCGCTTTTGGGTTGGGCATGGGCCTCGGCGAGCCGTCCGGGGCGGTGCTGATGATGTATTTTCCGTTGAGCATCCCGACGACGTGGAGGCTTTTGTTTAGGTTTTGGCCGAAATATTTTTCGACGACATCTTGATAAAGCGCCAGTTTCGCCGCCGAATAGCCGCTGAAACTTTTGAAAAACTGCGAGCTCTGCGCATTGCCCGTCAGCCCGCCGCGCGAAAGGTCGAGTACCCGAAAATGCGGGTCTTTGTCGGCCAAAACCTGTTGGTCGGCGGCGGTCGGGACGGGGGCAGCAGCGGCTGATTTGGCTGTTTCGTATTTCGTCGGCGTGAGCGTCCTGGCCGCGACGAGCCAAATATCGGCGACAGCCACGAGGCCGATCGCGATGACTGCCATGCCGGATTTTATCTTTTTTTGGAGGAAAAGCCAGAGCGAGGCCGCCGCGAGCACAATGAAAAACAGCGACCGCATCGCATCCGAACGGACGAGCGAGGCGCGGTCGGCAAGGATCAATTTGAGGATTTCGGGGTTATCCTTCGCGAGGCTGGCATCATTCGCGCCGTCGAAGTTCATCACGAAACTGCCCAAAAGGATCAGCCCGCACCAGCCGCCCGCGACGGCGAGTGCGTATCCGAGTGCCTTTTTCTTTTTGTCCTTTGAAATATCGCCGTCAAAAAACTTTTGCAAACCGAGCGCGGCCAAAATGCAGACCATCAATTGCCCCGGCCCGAGCGCCATCGTGACGGCGCGGAACTTGTTGAACATCGGCAAATATTCCGCGAAAAGGTCGTTGAGGAAAAAATGCTTGCCCCAGGCGAGCGAAACGCAAAAAAGTGCGCCGAACGCGAGCCACCATTTTTCGGGCCCGCGCACCAAAAAGCAGCCCAAAAAGAACAAAAACAGCACCGCCGCCCCGTAATAAATGGCCGTCCCGACGAACGGCTGGGCCCCGGTGTAAAAAAGCCCGGCCACTTGCCGCTCGGCCCCGCGCCGCGCATCGGCTGTGGAATAGCCCTGTTGGGTCATGTTCGCGACGATGTTCGGGTAGATCCGGTCGAAGGTTTTTGTGCCTTTGTAGGATTCGGCCGCGCCGCCGCCCGCGAAATGGGGGACCATCAGCGAGTTGCTTTCAAGCTTGCCGAGGCTCCAATCGAACATATAATCGCGGTCGAGGCCGTCGCCCTTTTCCTTTTTTTCAGAAAGCTCGGACGTGCCACGGATGGATTCCTTGCCAAATTCGTGGGTCGGGAGCAGCCGCGCTGCGTTGCTCCCGAGCGCGATGAGGAGCGCGGCGCCCGTCACCGAGGTCGAAAGCACCCACGAGAGCACGGACTTGTTTTTTAGGCAATAGGCCAATGTGGCGATGAAAAACAGCCCCAAAAGCAGCAGCGAATAGTAGGTTATCTGAAAATGGTTGGCGAAAAGTTGCAGCGCGGTGAACAGCGCGACCAGCCCGCCGCCGAGCAAATACCGACCGTGGAAGGCCCAAATTGCGCCCGCAAAAATGCCCGGCAGGAAGGCCAGCGCGATCATTTTCGTGGAATGCCCGGCCTCCAAAATGTCCACATTATAGATGCAGATGCCGAACGTGGCCGCCCCGACGACCGCCACGCGCCAGTCCGTGCGGAGCGACAAAAGCAGCAGATAAAGACTCGCCATCGCCAAAAAAATGGCGGCCCACGGCGAGGTCACGCCCTGCCCGAGCAGCATCCCGTAAAAAATGGGCTTGGTCAAATTGTTGGGCGTTGGGTGATAAACTTGATAGGCGGGCATCCCGCAAAAAGCGGAATTGGTCCAGAGCGGGTATTCGCCGGTCCTTGCCTTTTCGGCGAAAATCTCGGTCTGCATCCCGCGGGCCTGGTCGTTGTCGCCCTGCGAAAGGGCCTTTCCGGAGAAAACGACGGGCGCGAAAAAAATGGCCGCGAGGGCCAAAAGGATGGCGAGGGCGGCAAGGTGGGGCCAGATTTTTTTGAAATCCATTGGAAATGACTGTGTTTTGATGATAAAACCGGGGCGAATGTAATTAGACCTGTCAACGTGGCAACCGTGCGGGCCTGGTCATTTTGCAAAAACCCGTCGACGCGGGCGCTGCGGCCGCTCCGTCATCATCAATACATCAAAACCGGAACTCCACGCGCCTGTTCTTCGCACGCGAACTGGGCGTTTCGTTTGGGGCGATGGGCCGTGCGCCGCCGAAACCGGCCGAGGTGAGCCGTTCGGCATCAATCCCATTTTTAATCAAATAATCGGCGACGGCCTGTGCGCGTTGCTCCGAAAGCTCGAGGTTTTTGGCGACGTCGCCGATATTGTCGGTGTGGCCCTCGATCGTCAATTTAAGGGTTGGGTATTGGCGCAGCATTTCCAACAAATTATCGAGCTCCGGCAGCGATTCGGGGAGCATTTCCGGCTTCGATTTGACGAACTGGATATTTTTCGGGGTGTATTTTTTTAGCGTGTCGCGGCTCACCGCGGCGGTTTGGGCGGACGGGCCTTGCGCGGGCCTTGGCTTGGCGGCGGGCGTGGGCTTCTTTTTTTCGGGCTTTTTGGGCAAAGCGGGCGTTTGCGCTTTTGAATCGGGCCTTGTGCCCGCATTTACGTTCTCCGGTTCCCGCTTTTCGGGCTGCGACAAATATTTCCCGTCGATCGGTTTATCGTTGTACCCGGCAAGGCCGCCGAACATCGGTTCGTCGCCGGGCATTTGCCAGCGGAGGTGCATTTCGCCCTCGAAAATGCCGTTGAAATATTCAACCTTGAGGTCATAGGCCCGGCCTTTTTCGAGGTAAATTTTGCCCGTGAAATCCTCCGAATCGTGGTCGCCCCAGGCATCGACAACGACCTTTCCATCAATAAAAACGCGGATGCCGTCGTCCACCATTGTCAAAAAAAGGTAGTTCCCCGACGCGGGCGGGGTCAGCTTTCCTGTCCAGCGGATGGAATATTCGGTATCGTCGAGGCCGGGCGCGGGCGATTTTCCGCGCCAGTCAAAATCGAGGGCCCTGTCGATGCGGGAATGCTTTTTTTCGTCAAAATTGCGGCCCCGGAAATAGTCGGCCTGCAAACCTGATTGGGCGGAAAGCGCGTTTTTTATTAAAACGAGGGCGAAAAAAAAGGTGAAAAATGGACGAACTGCGCCTGTTTTTTGAAAACAGGAAAAGGGATGGAATTGCATGGACTTGTTTTTCGATCAAAAAAAACGGCCATACGACGAGGCAGAAAATTTATCCGACGGAATGGTTTTTTGAGTAGATGAAGTGAGGTTGAAATACGGGCAGCCATGTTGGTTGCCCAATGCGGTAAAAATGGTTTGCCCGCCTTTCGTGCCAATTTCCTAAAACCCGAAAATGTCCGTGGCTGTCCGATTCAGGTTTGTTTTTTTTTCAAAAATTCCCCAAAAACTAAATAGGTTTGACGCGTCAAAAGGGCGGCCCTAAATTGGACAAACCCGCCATTTTGCAAAGACAATTCAATCCAATCTGCTTTTTCACCAAACTAGTTTTTCAACATGAAAAAACAATTACCTCTTCTTTTCGGGATGCTCTGCCTCGCTGTCGGCTTGCAGGCACAGGTCATGTTTTCCGATGACATCGAAAGCTACACAACCGGCGCGGGCATCGGCGGCGCCTCCCCGACTTGGACAACTTGGTCCGGACAGGTCGCGGGCGAGGACGCAAAAGTGTCCGAAAAACAGGCCCATAGCGGCATCAAATCCGTCGAACTGCTCTCGACCGTTGCCGCGGGCGGGCCGACCGACCTGCTCCTGCCGTTCGGCGGGTCTTTCACTTCGGGCGATTTCTCGCTCGATATGTGGATGTTCGTCGTCACTGGAAAGGGCGGCTATTTTAATTTCCAGTCGAAGACCGTCGCCGGACAGGGCTGGGCTGCCGACCTCTTTTTTGACAAAAACGGCACGATGGACATGAACGGCAACGGCAATGCCGTGCCGCTCGTCGTGAACGCTGCGTACCCGGTCGGCGCGTGGTTCAACCTCAAAATGAAAATTGACCTGACGAACAACGCCTGGGAACTGCTCATCAACGATGTCTCGGCGGGCAAGTTTGCCAACCCGCTCAACCAGATTGCGTCGATCAATTATTACGCGACCGG
>JANOQP010000343.1:0-4368 GCA_031414895.1 Saprospirales bacterium | reverse complement strand
CGCGATGGCCAGCAGTTTTTTGTCGTTCGGCTCGATGACCATGTTTTGGAGGCCATAATTGTTGGAATTGATGGAAAACCGCCCGCGCAAACCCTCAAAAGCATGGCCTTTCCGGGGATAAAAAGAGATGGTCCAGACGGTATCGCGGCCCACAAAAAGCGTGTCCTCCATCAAAAAATGGTACTTCGCGGGGCTGTTCGGCGAAATAGGGTTGAGAAACTGGAAACCCAAAATGGGCAAAAAGTCGCGGGCAAAAGAAAAGGGCTGTAACTGCGTCCCCGCGACGGTGATGAACGCTTCATTGAAGCCCGACGCGCGGCTCATTAGCACGGTCTCCTGCCGCCGATCGGGGAATTTAAAGCGCAAATCCGTCGCGGATTCCATCAAAAAGGCATGGATTGAATCGGTTTGCGCCGTGCCTTTGTCGAAATTTTTTTTGAGTTTTTTCAGCAAATTGGGCCGGTTGCCGAGCCGCCCGGAGTATTTTTTGAACGCCACCGAGTCGGGCAAAAAATCGAGCGCGACCTTTGTGTAGGTGGTGCAACGAAACCTGTCGAGGCGTTCCGGGTCGTTTTCCCCGCGGTGCTTGACGGCAAGGCGGACGATGCGGTGCGCCGGATTTTCGCCGGGGCGGATGGTCACCTCGGCGAGGTCGCCGGCGAGGGGTTGGAGGCGGATTTCGAGCGGCGATTTTTTATCTTTTGAGTTTTTTTTCAACGCAAGGCCGTCCAGTTTTTTGACCTCAAAGCCGACGCAACGGAAAGTCAGCGACCGAATTTCCTTTTTGGAAAAAACCTCGAACCGCCCGTCAATATCGCTCAAAAAGCCCTGTTCACGGTCGTCGTTGACCAAAATGGAAACGAACGCGAGCGGCGCGCCCTCGGCATCGGCGATTGTCCCAAAATAGCGGTCTTGCCCACATAGCGACTGGAAAATCAAACAAAAGAAAAGCAATTTGGCGAGACGCATCCGATCTAATTATCTTTGTGTGGTTTGGTTGGGAAACGGTGTTTTTTATGAAAAGTTATCCATCCACTTATTGAACTTCACTGGGCAAAGACACAAATTTCGCCCAACAATCATTTGATTTTTATGAAGCATTTTCAATACTTTATTTATGCTGCCTTATTGATGTTAAACGCTTGTGCGGATAGAAAAACGGGCGAATTCAATATTCAGCAATCTTATGAATATATGCCATTGTCCATTGGAAAGAGCATCACTTATTCAATTGATTCAATTGTGTTCGATAGCGATGGGCAGGGCGGTTTTTTGTTGGATACGACCAGTTTTTTTGCACGGGAGATATTGGCCGATACGTTCACGGACGCGGGCGGAAATTTGGCCTATCGGATCGAGCGTTTTGAGCGGCCAACTTTGACGGCAGCCTGGGAGCTTCGCCGTGTCTGGTCGGCACAACGCATTGACAATCAATCGATTAGGACGGAAGAAAACCTGCGCTACCTGAAATTGGCGCACCCCATAGACCGTCGCTCCGAGTGGGACGGACTGGTTTTTATCGACAAAGGGCAGTTGATTGAAATAGCTGGTGAACCGCTCGAACTTTTTAAGGGCTGGTTCACGGAAGTTGATACGGTCGACAAGTTACGGTTGGTAGGCAATTTTGTTTTTGACAGTACTTTGGTATTGCGAGAAGCGGATTATGACGATAAAGTGGATAGGCGTTTTTCAAAAGAAATCTATGCAAAAAACATTGGTTTGGTCTATAAGGAACAACAGTTGTTGCACTCAAAATGTGCTGATGAGGGCGACCTTGCGCCATGTGCCGATAAACCCTGGGACCAAATTGCGGGCAAGGGTTTTATTTTAAGGCAGGTGGTTATTGATTTCCACTAAAATTATTTGAAATGGTGTTTATTGGAATCATAAAACTGTTGGTCAAAGTTGTATATAGGCTTATTTTTGTCTATCCAGATAATTATTGTTTTTTGCAGAACAGGATAGGATTCCACAAAGAAAATGGGACAAGAATTGGCGGGCAAATCAATAAAAGAAAACTGCAATTTTATAGTCGCATAGCCACGATTGCCTATACTTGTTTAGAACAGTTGAACAATAAAAAAGTCGTTTCAGAGCGCAAAAAAAGCATGTTGCTCGTCTGCGGAATCTCACCAATTGTTGATGATTTGATGGACGAAAAAGGTTATTCATCAATTGAAGCGCAACAGATAATCAACAAGAATTTACAGAGAAACACAATAGAAGAAACCATCGCAATCGGTCTTTTGAACGACCTTGACGAATTTGCCCCCGACATCCGCCAATCGGATATTTGGCGCGATGCAATCGCTTTTCAGATAAAAAGCAACGAACAGGCCAATAAGAGATTGACGCAAAAAGAATTGGAGGATTTGACGTTTGGCAAGGGCGGCAATATCGTTTTGTTGGGGATGCTCGCCTCTGTCCCGGAATTGGTCGCAACAGAAATTGGCCATGCCGCGTTTTATCATGTCGGGACGGTCATTCAACTGGTTGACGATATTTTTGACGTTTGGAAAGACCGCGAAGAGGGGCAGCAAACTTTGGCAACAAACTTTACGGACATTGGTGAACTCGTCAATCTTTTCGATAAAACGGTCAATGAAACCAATAGGCTTTTGGGTCAATTGCCATTGCCAAAAAACAGGATTGACACCTTTCTTTTTGAGATTAAAGCGTTCACCAGTTTGGGACGGGTCGCGCTGGCCCAATTGATGGAATTGCAAAAAAAATCGGGTGGGCGGTTTGAACTAAATAATTTTACCCGCAGGGAACTGGTGACCGATATGGATATTTGGGGCAACCGATTGCTCTATTTGAGGCTGGTTTTATTCTATTAACCTTTCAAGAAAATCAATGCAAATCATCATTCGCTCAATAATTTCAATAGTTGTTTCAATACTTTATTCAACAAATTGCCATGCCGGAAAATATTATGACCTGACACCGACCGCCAAGTCCGCTTATGATAAAATCCATTGCCTCCGGTTTGATGAGGCGACTGTTTTGATCAATAAATTGAAAAGGGAAGAACCAGATAATTTGATAGTGGGGTTGGTGGAAGACCATCTGGATTTCCTGAAAGTATTGATAAGCTCTGATGAGTTTTCGTTCAAGACGATAGAAAAAAACAAAAGCGCTCGCCTATCGGAACTGGAAAAAGGCGACAAGAACAGCCCCTATCATTTGTTTTCACAGGCAGTAATCAGGTTGCACTGGGCGATATTGAACGGCAAATACAACAAGTATTTAGCGGCAATAGGCGATGTCAAGCAATCGTACAAACTATTGACAGAAAACCAGCAAAAATTCCCTGATTTTAAGGCCAATTTGTTGCCGCTCGGCGTGATGCACGCGCTGATTGGGACGGTGCCGGAGGAATACCGTTGGGCCGTAAAATTGGTCGGTGGGATGGAAGGCTCGGTCAATCAGGGCATAGGCGAAGTGGAAAAAGTGATCGAGTTTTCAGGAAAAACCCCGGCTTTCCCATTTGGGGACGAGGCGTTGGTGACCTATTCTTTCTTGTTGATGTACATTGGAAACGACGCTGAAAAGGGTTTTAATACCATCAATAAAAGCAAACTGAACCCCAAGGAAAACCCATTGGCCGCTTTTGCAATCGCCAATTTGGCCATAAAAACTGCACGGACAGACCTGGCCATCAAGGCATTGGAAGAGATGCCGACTGGCCGCGAATTTTATCCGTTTCCCTATAAAAACTTCTTGTTGGGATTGGCAAAGCTCTATCGTTTGGATTATGATGCCAATAAACCGTTAGAGGCTTGGGTGAGCAATCAGGTCAGTGTTTTTTATGTAAAAGAGGGCTATCAAAAACTGGCCTGGCACCATCTTGTCCATGGCAACTTGGACGGCTATAAATATTATATCGGCTATTGTAAGACACGCGGTTCTGATCGGATAGAAACAGATAAAGTGGCCCAACGTGAGGCCGAAAAAGGGGAAATCCCGAACGCAAAATTGCTCCGCGCACGACTTTTGTTTGATGGCGGTTATTTTCAACGGGCCTATGATTACTTGAACAACAAAGAAAGTTTATTTGCGCAAAAAAAGGAGCAACTGGAATTTGGATATCGGATGGGCCGGATTTTGCAAAAACTGGGGAAGTCAACAGAGGCAATAGCGCATTTCCAAAAAGCGATGAATGACGGTTGGTCGGAGCCTTATTATTATGCCTGTAATAGTGCGTTACAAACGGGCATCATTTACGAGGAACAGAAAAACTATGTGAAGGCAAAGGAATTTTATAAAAAATGCCTGCAAATCAGCCCAGACGAATATGCGAGCGGGCTGCACCAAAAGGCAAAGGCGGGGCTTTCGCGGATTAAAAAGTAAATTCAAATCCAGCTG
>JANOQP010000342.1:0-3011 GCA_031414895.1 Saprospirales bacterium | reverse complement strand
AAAATCACCGTTCAGACAAAGATTTTAGTCAATTTTTGTCCCATTTATCGATCCGCAACATCGGTTTCGGGTATTTGATACCGAGGCCGATTTTTTGTGCCTCGGCATCTGTCAAAAGATCGGGTCGGTGGATTTTTTCGGGGGCAATTTCCGAAAGCTCGGGCAGCCAGGTTTTCACAAAATCACCTTTCGGGTCGTACGTTTTTGCCTGTTTGAGGATATTGAAACAACGGTCTTCGCGCGGGTCGGAGCCAACCCCGGCGACATAGTTCCAGTTGCCCCAGTTCGAGCAAACGTCGTAGTCGATCAGCACGGACTCGAACCATTCGGCGCCCATTTGCCAGTTCATGTTGAGGTCTTTTGTCAAAAAACTGGCGACGTTTTGGCGGCCACGGTTGCTCATCCAGCCAGTCCGGGCGAGTTCTCTCATATTTGCGTCGATGAACGGGATGCCCGTGCGGCCGTCGGCCCAAATCTGAAAAAGGGTCGGGTCTTCGCTCCATTTTGGCAATTTTTGATCGCTGAGCGTGCCGCTTTTTTGAAAGATTTTGTTGCCGTGCTTTTTGCCCATGAAGCGGAAAAAATCGCGCCAAAGGAGTTCAAAAAAGACCCAATAGGTGCTTTCGTTGGCCCCATTTTCTTTTTCAAAACGCCGGAGTTCGTGGTAAATATGCTTCGGCGAAAGGCATCCGGCGGCCAGCCACGGCGAAAATTTTGTGGAAAAATCCGCGCCGAGGAGCTCGTTGCGTGTCTCTTTGTAGTTTTTGACGGCTTTTGATCCCTCGAAATAATGGCGGACGCGGGCCAGCCCGGCGGTCTCGCCGCCCTGAAAATCAAGTGCTGTATTTGGGTCGTTCGCAAAAGCGGCGTGGCCGAGATCTTCAAGCGTCGGGAGTTTTCCGAGGTCGGTTCCGGGCGGCAATGGCGGCATGGTTTCCGGCCCGGGAAAAGGCTGCCGGATCGTGACCATGCGCTCGGTCTCTTTCCTAAAAACGGTGAACGAGTCGGGCGTTTGGTTGACCGGGAAGGGCAAATCTTGGGTGTGAAAAAGCATTTTTCCGCGCGAAAACATGACCTCGATGCCCGATTGCCAGAGGTTTTGCTCCAATTTTTCCTGCACCAAAAGTTCCTCCTGCATCCTTTCGCGGTTGCAAAAGACCCACGATGCCTTGACCTCGCGGGCAAGTTGGGCGACGATTTCCTCTGGCTTCCCGATTTTTACGATCAAATCGGAGCCGAGGGCGCAGAGGTTTTTTTGGAGGTCGGCGACGGATTCAAGGTAAAATTTTGCGCGATATTTTCCCGTTTTAGGGAAGCCAAAACGTCGGGTCTTCCCCAAAAAAACGCGCTCGTCAAAAACATAGATCGGATAAACTTCTTCCGCTTGCTTTAATGCCGACGCGAGCGATTCGTTGTCGTGGAGGCGGAGGTCCTGGCGAAACCAGAGGATGGCGCGTTGCTTCATTTTTCGTGATTAACCATTTGACACCTAATCATATTTTGCAAATAATGTTGAATGAAAATGACTGTATTTTGCCCCAATTTTTAAAAATATGAAGACCATCGAGATCACCACCGCCCACAATATCGTCCTCGAATACGAGGTCGCCACGGCCCGCGAACGGGTGCTAGCGTTCGTCCTCGACCTGTTCGCGGTGTTGCTGATCAACTCGGTCGTGCAGATGGTGGTGGCCATTTTGCTGCGCGGCGTGGGCGATTTTGCCATGGTGCTGCTGTCGGTGGTGCCGTTCGTTTTGATCATGTTGTATTTCACTTTATTTGAAATTTTCAACAACGGCCAGACGCTCGGCAAGGTCGTTTTGAAGATCCGCACTGTTCGGCTTGACGGGCGGCAACCGTCGTGGAGCGAAATGCTGGGGCGGTCGTTTTTGCACCTCGTGGACTCGTTTTTCAGCTTCGGTTTTATCGGCATAATGATGATGAACACCACCGAAAAAAGCCAGCGGCTCGGCGATATGGCGGCAGGGACGACTGTCATCCGGCTGCGGCCAAACCTCGGCGTGCGGCTGATCGATGTCCTCAATTTGAACACGGTGAAAGAGTGGAAACCCATTTTCCCGCAGGTGCGGACGCTCCGCGAAGCGGACATGCTGGCAATAAAAACCATTTTGGGACGATATATGAAATACCCAAACGATGCGCACTACGATGTGGTCGTCGAGACCTCCGAACGGCTTGCCGACCTGCTCGAAATCAGGCCGCTGCCGCCCGATCGGATCGGTTTTTTGCGGACGCTGCTCAAAGATTATGTCGTTTTGACGCGGTGAAATTTTCGGGAAACATTTATGAGCAAAGAACTTAATAGGAAAAATGGCCGTCTATCTTTGCGGCCGGAATTGGGCAGCGCAGTTGGTACCTGTGGCATCTCCCAGATGAATTTTAGCCTAATCCGTTGATTTTTAATCCTTTGGACATATTTTTTTTTGACAAACCAAACTATTCCTTGCCTCATGTTGAGACAGTTAATCCTGCTCGCCGTCGCTGCCATGCTGACGGCCCCGGCGACCATTTCCGCCCAGACCCCGATCTCCGCCAAAACACAATCACCCGTCAAACCTGAACCGCTCCCGCCCGGCTTTTCGCCCGATGCGGCCTGCAACGAGGCGGGCACCATCTCGTTCGGCCTGTTCACCGGGCAGAGCAACGACCACGATTTTACCATCCCCGGAGACATTATCTACCTCTGCCTGATGGACCAGATCGAGATCAACCACAATGGTGATTTTGACCTGTCGGGCGACCCGCAAATCGCGACCGACCCGGGCGTTACCTATGCTTTTTACAACTGCCAGCCGACGGTCGGCGGCATGACACTTGCCAATATCTTGGCCGACCCCTGCCTCAACACGGGGGGGGCGCCTCCGCCAACCGGGGGCATTTGGCTAAACCCAATGACGACCCTCGCGGAATCGCAGGGCGACCAGTTGTTCAAGAACACGGGTGCGTTGCAAGCATTTTTCAATAACAATGACCCGCTTTTGCAGTGGTAC
>JANOQP010000341.1:0-9776 GCA_031414895.1 Saprospirales bacterium | reverse complement strand
GAACTGCCATTTCCCGAAATGATGAGCGTCGGGGTTGAGCAGGTTATCGCCCCCGGCTGGTTCGCGACAGCAATCGGAAAAACAATCGAACCGCCGACCGTGGCCGTCGCGGTGGCCGTGCAGCCCGTCGCGGTGTTCGTCACCAAAATGGTATAGGTCCCAGCGATATCCACTTCCGGGGTCAATGTTTGGTCGCCGGAGATGATGTTTCCGGGGTTCGCCGTCCATTGATAGGTAAAATTTCCGCCCGTCGAACTGCCGTTCCCATTGACAAAAACCGTCGGGTTTGTGCAGGAAATGGGGGTCGGCGCATTGGCAACTGCCGTCGGCGGGGTCGTGTTTTGGGCGATTGTTACCGTTGCAACGTCGGTGCAGCCATTGGTTTGGGTGATGGTCAGGGTATAAGTTCCGGGGGTGTTTATGACTGGCGTCAATGTATTCCCCCCCGAAACGATCCCGCCCGGCGGCGACCATGCGAAGGTTGCCGGCGGGATGAAGGTCGAGCCGCTCGCGTCGATTTGGGCGGTCGCATTGTTGCAATCGATCGGTGCTGGCGGTGCGATGACGGCATCCGGGGGCGTGTTGTCTTGATCGACGGTGACAGAGGCGGTCGCGGTGCAGCCGTTCGCGGCATTGGTCACGGTCAAATTATAGGTGCCGCCGAGGTTGATCGTCGGGTTCAGGGTGGTGCCGCCGGAGACAATATTTCCGGGCGCGGCCTGCCAATTGTAGGTAATCCCCGTCCCGGTCGTGCTCCCATTTCCCGAAATAATGAGCGTCGGGGTCGAGCAGGTGACCGCTCCGGGCGTGGTCGCGACGGCGATGGGCGGGTCTTGGTTCGCCGCGACGGTGACGGTGGCGGTGGCCGTGCAACCGTTCGCGGAGTTGGTCACCAAGATCGTGTACGTCCCCGCCGCGTCCACGGTCGGGGCCAAGGTTTGGTCGCCCCCGGTGATGTTGCCGGGCGCGGCGGTCCATTGATAGTTGAAATTGCCCCCGGTGGAACTTCCATTTCCATTGATCGAAACCGTCGGGTTTGTGCAAGAAATGGGGGTCGGCGCGTTCGCCACGGCCACGGGCGGGGCCATATCGGCGGGGATGGTGACGGTCGCGGTCTTTGTGCAGCCGTTCATATCGGTCGCCGTGACGGTAAAAGTGCCGGGCCCGGCGGTCAAAACGGGGCCTGTAGTCCCGTCCGACCATTCATAGGAAAAGGTCGGGGCACCGCCGCCCGCCGTCGCCGTCGCGCCGCCGCCCGGCGGGTGGGTGCAGGTGGCGGGCTGGGTGTTACCAACGGAAAGCGTCATCGCGGGCGGCTGCGCGATGGTTGCCGAGGCGGTCGCGGTGCAATTGTTGCCGTCCGTCACCGTGACCGTGTAGGTCCCGGGGGCGAGGTTTTGCGGGTTGTCGGTGTTGCCCAAACCTGCTGGCGTCCAGGCAAAATTAAAGGTCGGGATGCCCGTCGGGGTGACGGTTATCGAGCCGTTGTTCACGCCGTTGCACAGCAAATTGGTCGGCGTGGCCGTCGCCGTGATGGGCGCGTGGGTGATGGTAAAACTGCCCGCGACCGTCCCCGGGCAGCCCGTCGAGGTGATGCCCGAAAGGGTGACACTGGTGGTTGCCGTGCCCGTCAAATTGAACGGCATGGCCGTGACCGTCACCGTCACGGGCGTTCCATCGACCAAGTAGACAAGGGTAAAGGGCAGGTTTCCGGTATAATTTAGGGGGATTGAAAACGGCACGGCCGCCGCCGTACAGGCCACGAAGGCCCCGCTGATGCTCGCATCGGGCAGCGGATTGACGGTGACTTCGACGGTCTTGACCTTTGTTTGGCCACAATCGTCGGTCACGGTGACCGAATAGGTGGAGCTCACCGTCGGTGAAACGGTTATGCTCGGCGTCGTTTCGCCCGTCCCCCAAATATAGGTAAATGGCGCGATTCCGCCCGTGACCGTCGGCGAAAGGGTCGTGCTGCCGCCGCTGCAAATGACCGCCGGGGGCAGCGCGATTTCCATGATGACGGGGTCCTTTATCCGCAAGGTGCAGGTCCTTTCGACACAGGAACAGGCTTGGGCGAGCGTCAAAATAATGGTCTCGATTGGCTCGGTTATCCCATCCACCAAAACATTGACGGGCAACGTGAACGTCGTCGAGCCCGCCGGGATGACCACCGAGGTCGGTATCGGGGTGAAATCCGCGCCGCTCGTGGCCGTGCCGCCGATGGTATAATTGACGGTAAAAGCATTGCCGTCGCCGTTGATGGTGGTGAAAACGAACGCGCCCTCGTCGCATCCCTCGGTGACCAAATCCGCGCCGACGATGCCGTTGACGGAAGGCGCACCGCCCACTTTCACGCCGGAACCGAACGAGCCGCCTTTCAGGAAAACCGCCGAGTCCCAATCGCCGTCGCCGAGGTCGCCGATCTTGAGCTTGATATGATAGGTCGAGCAAATTTGGAGCGTCGGCAGGTTGGCCGTCAGCACGGTCGTATAGCCGTCGTACTGGATCTCGGTCGGTGCGAACGGCGCGAGCGGGTTGCTGCAATCCTCGGTGGGCGCGCCGGGGTTGTCGAAATTGTCGTTATTGACAAAATAGGCGGTGTTCGTTTGGTGGTTGACCGAGTTGATGCCGACATAGGTGGTCGTCGATGGGACGAGCGCGATGTTGATGGAACTGCCGCTGAACGGCCCCGTGATCCCCGGCCCGGAAAGGAAAAACCCGAAGCGGTCGTTGAACTGCGACCCGACCCACTCGCAATATTCCTCCGACGCGAACACATAATCGAAGGTGATCGGGTTGAGCGTCGGCTTAAAATCGAACTCCAAAACGGCCTTGTTGTGGACCACGCCGCCGCCGCCGAGCGCGGTCAGGTCGGCATCGGGCGTGGTGCCGCCTGTGTCGGTGCCCGCGTCGTCCTCGTCGTTCGGCCCCGGCGCCTCGTTGCGGTTTCCGGTCGCGATGATCACGCCCTCGTCAAAACCGAGGCTCGTCATGCCCTGCGTAAATTTCCCGAACTGCGAACTTTGCCCAAAACTCGACACGTTCGACACGTCGAAACAATCGCCGCCGATGAGGACATCCTTCGCCAATTGCGTTGCCGTAAAACCGCCCGTCACTTGCAAATTGGCGAGCATTTCGGCCAAATTCCCCGGTTTTGTTTTTTTTGAAATGGAAGAAAGGCTCACCCAATGGCTTTTGGGAAGGCCTATTTTTGGGCAATAATCAAACTGCACCTGCGCGTTTGGGGCGTTCGCCATGAATTCATAAACGAGGCCGCTGCTGTCTTTTTCCAAAACTAAAAATGGCCCCGAAGAAATTATTCCGGGCAAACAACCGCCCAAATCGTGCGGGCCTGGAAGGGTCAAATGGTACTTTTCGCCAACGGCCAGTTTTTCCAAAAAAACGATCTGTTGATGGCCGGAAGGGAAAATTTCCTGCCGCCGCTCGGTCGCGCTGATGAAAATTGGATGGGAAGTGGCGACAGGTTTGACCTGCGAAAGGGCGAAAAGGGGCCATGCAAGGCAGAGGGCCACGAGGATTTGGCAGCGCATAGGAAAGTAGCTGGTTTAGTACGAACGGATTAAAACCAATTTGGCCAAATACGGGGCTGCGGGGAAGCGCGTTGCTTCATTTGCCATGTTTTATTTCACGGGAACAGGGTGCAATCTTACAAAACTTTTGGGAATATGCTGTTGGACTTACGTTTCATGTTCATTTTGCCCATTTTATCAAAAAATCAACGGCCAAAACAATCAGTGCAATCGCCAAAAACCATTGGAAGAAACTGTCCAGTTCGCCTGCGGCCTCGGCCGCTCGCTCTGTTTTTTCGAGCCGGTCGAGCTGCGTTTTGAGCGCGTCGAGGATCTCGCTGTTGCCCTGCCGAATGTCGAAGGCTTGGCCGTTGCCCGCTTTTGCAAGTTCGGCGAGGAGTGTTTGGTTGAGGCGCGAGGTGACAATTTGTCCGTTTTCGTCGCGCTTCACATCGGGCAGGCCGCCGCCGTTGTCCACCGGGATTTGAGCCCCGGCGGGCGTTCCGATGCCGATCGGGAAAATTTTGATGCCCTGACTGGCGGCTTTTTCAGCGTCCCTGATGGCCTCGTCGTCGTGGTTTTCGCCGTCGGTGAGGAGCAAAAGTGCCTGCCCGCCCTTTCCGTCGCGCTCAAAGGATTGGCTTGCAAGCCGGATCGCCTCTGCAATGGCCGTGCCTTGAGTCGGGGCCATCCCGGTGTTTGCGGCGCGCAAAAACATCGTCGCTGCCGCAAAATCGTTGGTCAACGGCATCGAAAGGTAGGCATTGCCCGCAAAAACGATCAGGCCGATGCGGTTGCCGCGCAGCTCCTGCATCGCTTTTTCACAAAATATCCGCGCCCGTTCGAGGCGGTTCGGGGTGACATCCTGCGCGAGCATACTTTGGCTGATGTCGAGCGCGATGAAAATATCGAGGCTGCGGGTTTTTGACGGCCCCATTTTTTGCCCCGACCTCGGATTGGCCCAAGCAATCACCAAAAGGAGGAGCCCGGCTGACAAAATGGCGGTTTTTGCCCACGTCCTTTTTTCCGAAAAATCAGGGACCAGCCGGGTGACCGCTGCGGGCAGGGCGAATTTGCCGAGCCGTTCGCCCCGTTTTTTTAAATAAAAAACGACGAGCGCGGCGATGGCCGGCAATAGGAAGAGGGCGAGAAAATGGGTTGGGTGCTGAAAATCGAACATTGTTTAAACGGGGAGCCCCGGCTTTTTTTTGTGGCAAAATAACGAGATCCATTCCGTTATCCGCAACGAAATGGGCTTGGCTACATTTGCTCGAACTTTAATAAAATCCATGCAAAAAACGGCTCAAAAGGACCCGGCCCATCAAACGTTTTTAAGGCTCTTCGCCCTATGGCTGACAGCTTGGTTGGCGGTTTTAACAACCTACTACAATTGGTTGCCCGACTATTTGCCCACCTGCCGAGGGCTGGCAATTTGGATGCACGTTGCGCTTTTTTGCTGCTGGTTTTTGGCACTGATTTCAACATTGAGGCTGGCGCAAAATTTTCGATTCCGACGATTTTGTGCTGAAAAATGGTCGTTTCCGTTGATTTTTTTATTGTTTTTGACCCTTTGGCTAATACCCGTTTCGGCCACTTGGATAGGCCGGGCAAATTGGAGCATGATAGTTTCGAGCGAATTGATCGGCATTTTTTTCGCCGGTTTTCGGGAGATGGGCCAGATGGCGGCAATCAACCCGGCGCCCGTTTTGTGGGCGGCAGGCCTGGTTTTGGGGGGCTTTCTCTATTTCCATTTTATCAGATGGGAAAAAACGGGTGCTGCGGTCGCCTTTTTTTTTGAAAAAATTGAAAAAAAAGGGCTGCTCGCGGCTTGGGCAGGAGCAGGGGCAATATTGTTTTTGCCGCTGGTTTTTGGTGCCGAAAGCCGGAAAATTTTGATTTGGAACGACCCGTTTTCAGCCTTTTTCTATGCGAATTTTAAGGAAAAATTCATTTTGGCAAAAAACTCGGCGGCCTTTCGCCCTCTAATTTCGGACCCAAATGTGCCGCAAAAACCGCCCGAAAATTTCAACAAAAAAAACGTCATCATCATCTGTCTTGACGCGCTCCGAGCCGACCGTTTGGCGGCATACGGAGGCGAAAAAGGACAAATGCCGCACCTTGATTCGTTGATTTCGGAGGGTTTTTTTCACAAAATTGATCACGGGGTTTCAAACGGGACGAGCACGCTCGAAGGGATTTATTCGATGCTCTTTTCCAATTTTTTTGCCGAGGCAGCCACCCCGACCGATCGCCCGGGGCTTCCATGGTTGCTCCGCTGGGCCGGTTACGATGCCCATTTTTTGCTCGCGGGCATCCATCGCGGCTGGTATGGGCTGGGCAATTTTTATACGCAGGAGGCGACGACACTTTTTGAGGGACTTGATTCCGAAAATTTCAACCCAAACGACGACCGGATTTTGGGGGAAGGATTGGAAAAATTGACCGATTTCAACCAAAAACCTGCCTTTTTTTATGTCCACATGATGAGCAGCCATGTTGCGGGCAGCAAATTGGAAAAGTTTCGCCTGCACCAACCCGACACATACGATTTATGGGCGACGCACACCCAAACACAGGTGGATGCTTATAAAAACCATTATCAGAATGGTGTTCAGCAGGCAGATTGGATGCTTTTTGAACTGCTTTCCAAGTTTGAAAAAAAGGGTTTTTTGCAAAATTCCATCGTTTGGGTCTTTGCCGATCACGGTGAATCGCTCGGCGAACATGGCGGGCTTTTGGGCCACTCCGAAAAACCGTGGCGCGAGATCATGCGCATCCCGATGCTTTTTCACGACCCGGACACGGCGGCCTTGGCCAATCTTCAATTTGCGACCTTGACCGATATTGCCCCGACAACTGCCGCCCGGCTTGGACTGCCCATTCCCCAAAAATGGGTCGGAAAGTCGCTGACCGAGCCTTTTTCATCGCGGCAAATCCATATAAATGGAAAGGAAAGTGATGCTTGGGTGCGAATTGGGGCGGGCTATTTTGAAAAATATGGGGTCAATTGGGGCGATACGACGCGCTACTTTTTTGACCTAAACAAGGACCCGTCGGAACTGCAAAACCTTTGGCCAAACAGAAGGCCAATTGGTTGGGAAGGTATTGAAAACTGACCTGCCTGCGGGTATCGAACAGTGATTTATTGTTTTTCCAATTCCATCAAAATTTCAGGGCGTGTTGATGTGAATTCTATCAGATGATTGCGCAGCGCACCTGTTTCTGTGGAATCAATTGCAAAAAAGACAAGTAAGTCGCAACAACTCACCGGTTTTGGGTAATGCCAAGTGGCCACTTTAACCCAACCAAAGGGGATTGTGTTTTCCATCCACTCTGGATAAAGCAGCCCAATGGAAATCCCTTTATTTCGACAATAATTTTCCATCGAATCCCTATTGGTCCTTGCCCCGCTGTCAATAAAATCGGTTGAGCCAAGCCCAGCCAAGTCTATGAATTTTGATGGATTATAAAACCCGACTATTCCTATATCATGTAATGCAAACAACTTATCGGAGTAGTGTTTTTTTAAGAATTCATTCATCACATAATGATGTTGGCGAACGTTTTTGATACTAATACGGGAGCCTCTGATGATGTATTGTGCGCGGATAAGAAATGGGATACTTATCACAGATAAGAAAAACCCAATCCGCGCTTTTTCAATAACCATTTTAGTGCTATTGAAATAATAAAAAAACAGCGAAAGCCCATGTGCCCAAGCCAAAGTGACAAGTGCGGCCTCAAACCGGAATAGATGGCCAGTCCTTGCAAAAAAAGCGTGGAAAACAGTGGTTGTCAATAAAACAAAACTGCCTTTTCTTAATGATGACCTTGCTGCATTGGTTGTTTGCATAAAACAAATGACCGCAGTATTGAACAAGATAATTGCCCAAAGCAGTGGCGAAAGGTTGTGTATCTTTAAGCACAGGTTTTTAAGGAATAAGTACGGATTGGAAATCAAGCCCGCATCAGTTTTCATCATCAATGAATTGGGGAAAAAGAAGCCGCCCTGTTTTATCGACCATAGGCCGAACAATAAAATCGGGACTATTGCTATCAATCCAAGCAATAAGCCTTTTGCCCAATTTCTTTCCATAAAATATAGAAAACAACAGCCAGCAATTAGAAAAAGGCCCTCATATCTAATTGTTGCAACCAATGGCGCCAATAATAGCAATAGATAAAATTTATTGAAACGGTTTGATTTAAACCAATCTATCGCTACTCCAAAAAATATCAAGAACAACAAGGTTTGCAACAAATGCTCCATGCCTATCAATACCAATTGCGACAATGGCGAAATCAATAAAAGTCCGATCAACCAACCAATTTGGGCAAATTTGGTGGGCAGTTTTACAGCGATTTTTACATAAAAATAGATAAGCACAAAACCAGAAATCAAACTGGTGCACATGGGCAAAACCGTTGTTGGCCCAAATATTTTCATCAAGGAGGCCAATAAAACCGTCCATAAAAGTGAAGACGAGGACGAACTGAACTCGCCCGGGTGCATCCCCCAGGTGCCGTAAAAAGCCAAGTTTTTGGCGAGCGTCAAATGGATATAGGCATCATCGAGCGCGTAGCTGAACTGCCAATGATAGTTGCTCATGCCCCATGCGGCGAGGGCCATGGTCGATAAAATGAAGAATGACCAACCAAGGAAAAGGAGTTTTTTAAAGGACATTTTGCAAATTTTATCGGATCAAAACCATTTTTCCCCAACCGTTCGTGAAAAAACCGTCCACTTTTTTGTTCTCGAATTTCTCAAAATCGGCGCCGTCCTGCTTTTTCGCAAGGATGCGGTAGAGATAAACGCCGTTGGCCAGTTGGTCCCCAAATTCGTCGCGCCCGTCCCAGCAATAATCGCTCAAATGGCGGCCAGCCCGCAGCGGCCCGAACTCCGATTCGGTAATCTCGCGGACGATTTTCCCCGAAATGGTCATGATCTGCAACCTAAAATGCGCCGGCGGCAGCTCGCCCGTGAGTGTGTAGGCAAAACAGGTGCGCGTCGAAAACGGGTTCGGATAGTTCAAAATGCTCGAAATGGACGACTTGTTGATGACCTCAAAATTGATGGAATAGTCCAAAAGCCCGCTCTCGTTGCCGCTGATATCGCGGCCCTTTACGCGAAGTTGGTAGGTGCCGTCGAGGTTGAAATACGGGTTCAGGCGCACTTGCGCCTCGTTCTTTTTGCCCAAGTTGCTTGTCGAGGCGGGCGAAAATTGAACCAACGGGTCGCTCCCATCGAGATAAAAACGCTGCTCGCTGCTGTCCGGGAATTTTACGGAAATCGTCAAACTCGCCGTATCGTCCATCAAAAGCCAGCGGTTTTCGTCGCGCAGGGTGATGAAAATTTCGGGTTTTGGGGAAATCAAATCGCCGTTCAAAAGGTGTTCGCCGTCGAAGGTCACGTCCAAAAGCGGGTTCACGCGATCGCCGATGACGTTGAAATTTTTGATCAAAACGTTGTTGAAATGTTCGCGCTCCGGCTGGTCGCCGTCGGGGTTCACGTCGAGCGTAAACTGTTGGTTGCCAACGAGTTGTGCCGTCGGGATGACCTGTTTTATCAAAATGGAATCGCCGACGGGCAGCATTTTTTGCCTCTTTTCAAAACTGACCTGCTGGTTTTGCGCATCGCGCACAGCAAACCGGACGAGCACCGAATCCATCGCAACTCCGTCGAGATGTCGGAAAGTGGCGGAAATTTTCATCGGTTCGCCCTGCTCCACGCTGTCCTTTTCAAAAAATCGGTGCGCCGTCGGGTCGATTGCCCCCTCCGGCATCCATTCGTACAAAACGCGGAGTTTTGTGAGCGGCAGCGGCGTGTGCTTTCCGAGGTCGCGGACGTGCCATTCGAGCCTGATTTTTGGAAATTTCGAAGCGGGAATATCGTTGAGCGTCCGGTTGAAATCGGAGATGTTTTCCAAAAGGAGCGTGTCCTGCCCGTTCTTCTGGATGCCAAAAAGGTTGAGGTATGAATTGTCGAGGCTCGTGTCGCCCGGCTCGGTCTTCCATTCGAGCTGCGCCCAATTTTTCGATGGGCCGATGACCGGTGTTTTCGCCGCGCCGTGCTCCAATTTGTACCAAAGCGGGATCAAATAAGCGGGCGAAATCGTGTTGTGCGACGGCCAGACCGCCTCGTAGGGGGTGAAACCGCCCCCTTTTTTGAACACAAAAACGTAGGGAAGGGCGATGCTGTCGATGGCCTGTTTTCGGATCAGTTTCGCGCCCTCGGCCTCCAAAACC
>JANOQP010000340.1:0-7236 GCA_031414895.1 Saprospirales bacterium | reverse complement strand
CCAAGTTAATCTAACTGCGGAGCGGGTCAATCAGGAAACTACGTCCAATCTGTTTATTTTTTTAACGTTCTGAAAAGCCGTGTTTAAATGGTTTTCCATTGCCCGTTTTGGCATGGAATTTTTCCATTTACACAATACTATTCGAAAACTTCGTGCTGCTGCGTTGGCAGTTATGAAATCACTACGCTTCATTCTAATCGACATGTCCACATTAAAATTTATTTTCAAGGGAAGGCTGGAGTTTGGCAATGCGCGAAGTTTCGAGCTTGCGGTCAAACAGTCCACCACTCGTGCGGAGACCATCTACCGCTCCGATGTCCTGTTGAAACCTGAACTGGTCTTCGACGCGGACAATTTCACGTTCGCCATCCCGAACAACAATTTTGTGGTCGTCGGCTCCGATAAAAGCTGGAAAACAACTTCCGAGTTTTTGAACGAGATTTCCACGTTTGCCATCACCGGGAACATCAAGGCCTGGTGCTTGAACGAAGGCAATTTGGTTGACCACAAGGTTTTTGAGCCATCGGAAAACAAGGCCGTCGCCAAAGAATTTTACAAGGGCCGCGAACTGACCGAGGTCAAAGGGCAGGAAACCGAGGCAAAGGCCGCCCTCAACCGCGCCATCGAACGCTATCAAAACCATGCCCTCGCCTATGAGCGGCGTGGATATGTCAACTATCGGTTGAAGAACTATAAGGATGCGATGTACGATTTCACGAAGTCCATCGACATCAACCCGCACCAGGCCGAGGCGTTTTTTGGCCGGGGAAAGGTGAAGATGCTCAAACAGGACTGGCAGGGCGCGTTCGAGGATTTTGATGCCGCGATGAAAAAATCAATCGCTTTGCAGCCGTTTTTTTGGCAGGCCCGGCGCGGGAAGGGCGAATGCTTGATGCACCTTAAAAGGTACGAAGAGGCGTTTTTTGAGTTCGGCAAGTTCCTCGACCGCAAGTTCAAGGCAGAGGATGCCAACTATCAATGGCGCAGAAAAGTGACCTTCCTTTACGGGAAAGCCCTTGACGAATCGGGCAAAACACCCGAATCCATTGAATATTACACAAAATCGCTCGGCATCGAGGAAGGCCGCGAGTTCACGCCCGACGCGACCGTTTATTTCATGCGCGGGCTTGCGCAAAACAAGCTCGGCAAACGGGATTTTTACAAAAAAGACCTCGAACTGGCCGCCAAGCACGGCCACGCCGAAGCCACCAGGATGCTTGCAGAATTTTGAGACCACCTTTTTTTGGGGAGAAATAACCACTTGGCCGCTCGATTTTTTCGGGCGGCCTTTTTTGTCCTTCAACCCTCGCAACATTTTCAATACATAGGAATTTCACCTAGAAATCATGGATTTTGAACAGCCAAAAGCTATCTTGACTATGTGAAGTTTCTTTGGGCCAATGGGATAAAAAAGTTGTTCACGGTTCAAATATTTTTTGTATAAAATTACCAAAGGGAATCGTTTCAAAGTGAACTTCACGATTTTGAAGGATGAGCCTTAATTTTTAACCATTGCGCCTGCGAAAGGCCACCATTTAAAGCTACCAATATGAAACAGCTCACCATTCTCGCCATTCTTTTGGCAGCCCCCCAATTTCAAGCCGATGCCGCCACCCAGTTCGTCACCCAGTCAGGCGCGGGCACGATGGACGGCAGCACCTGGTCGAACGCCCGACCCGGTACTGGCCTCCAAGCTGCCATCGCCGCTTCCGGCGCGGGCGACCAGGTTTGGGTCGCTGCTGGGACCTACAAACCAACGACCGTCGCGACGCGCACCATTTATTTCAACATGAAGACGGGCGTGGAAATCTACGGCAGCTTCGCCGGAACCGAGACGACGCTCGCCCAGCGCAACATTTCCTGCGGCCCGACCTCCATTTTGAGCGGCGAAATTGGCGGCGGCGGGACGGCGGACAACAGCTACCATGTCATCAGCAACACGAACGTCGGCGCCACCGCCCTCCTTGACGGCTTCGTCATTTCGGACGGCAACGCCAATTTCGACATGACCGGCAACGACAACCGCAGCCTCGGTGGCGGGATGCTCAACGCCGGCCAATCCAGCGGTCTCGCCAGCCCGACTGTCCGGAACTGTGTCTTCACGAACAACAGTGCGCTCTTTGGCGGCGGCATCTTCAACCACGGGCAGAACGGCGGCAACGCCAGCCCGACCGTCCTCAACTGCATCTTTTTTGCCAATTTCGCTACCAGCGGAGGGGCGGGCATGGACAATTTCGGCTACAACGGCAACGCCAGCCCGGTGCTGCTGAACTGCATTTTTGCCGCCAACGCGGCCACGCAACGGGCCGGTGGCATGTACTGCTGGGGCGGCGGCAACGGCAACGCCAGCCCGGTCATCCTCAACTGTTCTTTCGTCGGCAACTCGGCGGTCGATGGCGGCGGCATCGTCGCCGACCGCTCCAATTTCACGTCGGGCAATTCCGGAACGGCAAGCCCAAACATACGCAACACCATTTTTTGGGGAAACACAGCTAGCGGCACCGGCCCGCAGTTTTTCATTATCGGCGGGGCCGTCTTCGCGCCGACCTATTCGGATATCGACCTGACGGGACAGGCTCCGCCGCACATTATCACCGGCCCTGGGACCGGCAACCTGAATAGCGACCCGCTCTTCATCGCCATCTCCGATTTCGACGGGCCCGACGGCTGCTGGATGACCAACGACGACGGCCTCCATGTCGGCGGCGGCTCGCCCTGCACCAACGCGGGCAACAACCCCGGCACGTCAACGGCCGACCTGAAATTTTACGAAAGGATAGCCGACGGCACCGTGGACATGGGCGTTTATGAAGAAAACTCAATCCCGCTGCCCATCGAACTGACCCGTTTTTTCGGCAAGGCAGGTAATGGCCACAACCTTCTTTTTTGGGCGACAGCGACCGAGCGCGGCAACCGTTCCTTTGAAATCGAGCGCGGTGCGGACGGCATTTTATTTGAAAAAATAGGCGAGGTGGCGGGCGCGGGCGACAGCAACACGCCCGTCGAATACCGTTTTTCGGATGAAAGGCCAGAAGGAGCAGCCCATTTTTATCGACTCAAAATGGCCGATTTGGACGGGGGCTTTGTCCACGGGCCGGTCGTTTTTTTGGAGAACAGAACATTGGGCGATGGCCTGGCCTTTCAAAACCCGGTCAGCGATGTGCTCCTTGTCCGGGCGGCGGGCGGCGAAATTGACGGCGGGCATTTTGTCTTGCTGAATCAAATGGGCGAGCGGGTGCTGTCCGTTTTTGCCGACGGCCCTGTGTTTTCACTGGACATGGGCGAGCTGCCGGGCGGGGCCTATTTTTTGAAGAACGAGCGGTCGGCGGTTTTTTACAAGGTCGTGAAAGTTGGCAACTGAAAAATTTTAACTCAAGTTTCGTGGTCAATGCCCAACCTTTTTCGCCCCGCGCTTTGGACATTTGGGGCAAAAATGGTTGGTGTTAAAATTGGCAAAAGCGCAAAGGAACCCTTGCAAATGTCCCTAAAAAAAAACGGGCCAGTAACGTTGGATAACTGTAGGAAGGTCAATAATTTTCATAAAAAATTATTAAGGCCAATAGCGGTTTCACTTATCGCGACCCTGTTTTTTTTCAATAAAAACTTGTCCGCACAGCAAGGCAAATGGACCGGTTGGGCAATCGAGACCGGCTTGCACATGGGTCATATCACCCGCCACACACCGCTCCTTAAAATAGACAATTCAAAACGTGTCTGGGCGCAGGAAATCAATTTCAGCTATCAAACTTTTGGCCGCCACGACTGGAACCAATGGCAGCGTTTCCCGGAAATGGGCGCGGCATTTATCCAAGTGAACTTCGGGGAGGGGGCGCACGGGCGGGGCATCGGTTTTATGCCAAATTTGGCCGTGCCTGTTTTTTTTCGGGACAATTTTGATGTCCGTTTTCGGATGGCGACCGGCATCGGTTGGGTCTCGAAACCGTTCGATTATTTGAAGAACCCGGGGCAGAACGCGATTGGCTCGCATTGGAACAATATTGCGCAGTTCCGTTTCACGGCAAAATGGCGGGCGGCGGGCTCGCGGTTTTATTTGGTCGGCGGCGGTGTTTTTACCCATTTTTCAAACGGCGGGACGCACAAGCCAAACTACGGCCTGAACCTGCCGATGATCTATTTGGCAGGGCAGTTTTCGCCCGTTTTGATAAAAAAGTCGGGGTTTGCCTCCGCAAAAACATCGAAAAAGCCGCCGAACCATCGTTGGGGCGGCCTCCTGCAAGTGGGCATTTCCTACGGAGAAATTCAAATAGAGGACGGCCCGACCTATCCGATTTACACGGCATCGGCGGGGCTGGCGCGATATTTCAGCAAGACAAACAGGGGTTTTATTGGCCTCGATTGGGAGCGGCACACGGGCATCGCGTGGTTCCTTGCGCACGCGAGCGGAATTTCGGACGAGGGATTTTACAGGGCCGCTTCGACGCGCTGGCTGGGCTGGATTGGTGACGAGTTTTTGTACGGCCCCCTCGGGGTCCACTTGCAAGCTGGGGTTTCGTTGAGCAAAAAATCGCAGTTCCTGCCGTGGTTTTTGTACAACAAATTGGCGTTCAGATATTATTTGCCGGGCATCGCGGGGAGCGGCATACGGCCCTGGGCGGGCATTTGTTTGAAGAGCCACCGGGCCACGGCGGAATATATTTCGCTGTCGGGCGGGGTCAGTTTTTGAAGGCAAAAGTTGAAAGTAAAAAAGGCAAAAGTGTCGGTTCGCCCACTTTTGCCTTTTTTGCTTTCAACTTTTGCCTTTACAGTGCCGAAACAATCTCCAAATTGGGCATATCGCTTTCAATCAAACCATCGCGGACGCGGACGATCCGGTGCGCGTGCTGCGCGATGTCCGGCTCGTGGGTGACGACGATGACCGTGTTGCCCGCCCGGTGGATCTGCTCAAAAAGTGCCATGATCTCGATGCTCGTTTTGGAGTCGAGGTTGCCCGTCGGTTCGTCGGCGAGGATGATGGCGGGGTCGTTCACGAGGGCGCGGGCGACGGCGACGCGCTGCCGTTGGCCGCCCGAAAGTTCGTTCGGTTTGTGGCTCATCCGGTCGCCGAGGCCGACGGATTCGAGCGTCCTGCGGGCTTTTTCCAGTCTTTTTTCTTTTGAAATGCCGGCATAGACGAGCGGCAGGGCCACATTTTCGAGCGCGGAAAGGCGGGGCAACAAGTTGAACGTCTGAAAAACAAACCCAATTTCTTTGTTTCGAACCTCCGCGAGTTCAGAGTCCACCATCGTGGAAACGTTTATATTGTTCAAAATATATTCGCCGGAAGTCGGCGAATCGAGGCAGCCGAGGAGGTTCATCAACGTACTTTTCCCGGATCCGGACGGCCCCATGAGCGCGACGTACTCGTTTTTTTTGATGTCGATCGAAACATCTTTGAGCGCCTCGACGCGCTCTTGACCCATAATATAGGTCTTGTTGAGGTTGCGGATGGATATGAGCATGGGCGATTTTAGTTTGTGATTTGTTGGTGAAAAGTGCCAAAACTGGCTTGGCGTGATGTTCAATTCGTTGGTGCGGCAGCTGAAAATTTTGAAAGGAGGCGCAAAAAACCTTTCCGCACGAACAAATAGAGCACCGCGCCCAACATTGCCAGTATCAAGCCTACTCCCGTTGGGAGGATTGCCCCAAAAGTAAAAGTCATTCCGAGGACGAAACCGAGGATGCACTCCGAGCGGTAAATCGGGAAGAACAAGGCAAGTATTAAAAGCCCCTGCATCATTTGCCCGCAAATATGGCCATGCCCAAAAGTGAAAAAGGCAGAAAGCGAAACGCCAAATATCAGTGCGCCCAAAAAACCCGCGATGACCGTGCGCGAAGTTTTTGGGTCACCGATAAACCGTTTTTGGGTGCGCGACAAAAGGAACCAGGTCAGAAACGGGAGCAAAAGGCCGCCCCACCAATTTGAGATTTCGGGCAGGTCAGCCCGGGCCAAAATGTGGTGGCTTGGCACCCCGCCATGAAAATATCCCCACGCAAAAAGCGACCAGATCGCGATGGTTACCAATCCCGTAAAATATAGGCGGCCCATTAAAAGTGATTTTTCATTCATAATGCAGGTAACATTTGACCAAAAACAACCTCATTTCATTTTTGGCACTTTGAAAAATTCGCCATCTGTGTCGGGCGCGTTTTCGAGCGCGGATTGGCGAGAAAGCTGGTTTTTCACAAAATCTTCGCGGGGTTGCGCGGGCATTTCGGTCATGTACCGGAGCGGCTCGACGCCCTCGGTATCGAGTTCGCGGAGCTTATCGACCATGCCGAGGATCTTGGTGAGGTCGGCGGCGAGGCGCGGGCGTTCGGGTTCCGCGAGGCGGAGCTTGGCCAATTTTTCCAGTTTCAAAATTAGCTGTTCGTCAATCGTCATCGTCGGGAGAGTAGATGTTGGTGGTGAAATGTTCGGCAGAATGGCCGAATTTATGGGCGAAGAAAAAACCGCGCCGCTTGGCCGACGGCATTTTCCGTAAAATTCGGCAAAAATAGCCGCCCGGCAAGTCGGCCAATTTGACGCTGGTTTTACTTTCGCCCACCGTTTTTTTACGGCTGACAGCCAACGGTTGACGGCTGACGGGCTGGATTGATTAAAACTGAAAATTTCACCTTAAATAAATTGGGTGGACAAATGGGCAGTTCACCGTCCGCTGTCCGCCGTCAACCGTAAATAAATGGCCAAGCACATCGCCATCGCCGGGAACATCGGCGCCGGAAAAACCACGCTCTGCGAGGCACTCGCCAAACATTTGAACTGGGACGTCCATTTTGAGGATGCCGACAACAACCCGTATTTGGCCGATTTTTACCTGGACATGCGCCGTTGGTCGTTCAATTTGCAGGTGCATTTTTTGCACAACCGGTACAAACAGGTGCTCGAGATCCAGCGCGGCGAACGGACGGTCGTGCAGGACCGGACGATTTATGAGGATGCCAATATTTTCGCGCCCAACCTACATGACATGGGCTTGATGGAACAGCGCGATTTTGAAAATTACCAGAACCTTTTTTCGACAATGACGAGCCAAATAAAAGCGCCCGACCTGTTGATCTATTTGAAAGCGAGCATCCCCACTTTGGTCGAGCATATCCAGGCGCGGGGCCGCGATTATGAGGGGAACATTTCGATCGACTATTTAAAACGGCTCAACGAGCGGTACGAAAGTTGGATCCAAACCTACACGGAGGGCAAACTTTTGGTCATCCATGCCGACGACCTCGATTTTTACA
>JANOQP010000339.1:0-4039 GCA_031414895.1 Saprospirales bacterium | reverse complement strand
AAATGGGGCCATGTCGTCCAAACCCCATTCGATGGAACTTTGTGTGGCCGTGCCGCCGCCCGCGTCCAAAAGCTCGAACGAGCCCGCCGCGACGGTGTCCACAAATTCGATGAAAATTTGTCCGCTGTTGATGCCGTTGCCGAGGTTGGTGGCGCAGATTTTCAGGCCCATCGTTTTGCCGATGGCCGGTTCACCGAGCGGGACGATGTTCACTTTCATGTTCGAAAATGCCCCCGACGGGCAAAAAGCGAAGTCCTGCCCGGTTTTTTCGACCGGGAGAAAAGAGGTCGTGTACGACCGGGTGCCCGGTTGCGCAACGTACCCGGCGAGCGGGGCGGGCAGGTAGGTGACGGTCGCGTTGAAGGGCAGCGGAACCTCAAAATCGCCCGTGCCGTTGGTCAGCCCGGCCAAGACCGTGGGCTGCCGCCGGATGGGCCAGTGCGGCAGCGGCTGGTCGGTGCTGTCCATCGTTTCGTTGCAATTGAAATCGAGGAAGACCCGCCCGGCGATGCTGTGCTTGATGCCGCACTGGGCCTGCACATCGACGACCGCGCTGCAGCCCGCGCCATTTTGGGCGATCGTGTGGTTGCCGGTCGTTTTTAGGATATGGCAAATGGGCTGGAGGGCGCACTCGGTGAGCTTCGGGTTCGATTGGATGGTCAGTTTCCCCGACGGTTTGATGCTGTCGAGGCCGGCGAGGCTTTCGAGGTTGATGCAGTTTTGGATGGTGAAATTGCTGCCCGCGAGGGTCAGGTTGTTCAGCCCCTGCAAATTGGTGAGCGCGGGGTTTTTGGAGATTTCAAAACCAAAAAACGAGTAGCGGAAATTGTCCAGCCCGATCGGGTTTTGGAGCGCACTGTTTTCCGTGACCGTGACCGAAACGGCGGAAACGAGGTTGTGCAGCCCGTGCAAATTGAGGAGCGCGTCGTTGTTTTTGATGGTCAATCCACAGTCGTGGAGGTGGGCCAAATTAGAAAAACCGGAGAGGTCGGTCAGCGCGGGATTGTTGCTGATGAGGAACATCGGCCCCGTGTTTTGGGTCGATATTTTGCCAAATTTGGCGACTGCCGAAAGCGATAAATTGTCGTCGATGGTCAGCCCTTTTTTCAAATAAACGAGCGAATCGAGCGCGACCGTGGGCAGTTTTTTGTTGCCGCCGATGCTCAAAATGCCGCCGATGCTGTCCACTTTTTCAAAGCCGGAAAGCCCGTCCAAAGAGTCATTTTTGGAGATGATTAGGTCTTTTCCGATGAAAGTGAGTTTTTCGGGCGCGGCCAAAAAATGGGCCAGTTTCCCGTTTTCGCCGACCTCCAAAATGCCGCCGACGCGCCGCAAATTTTCAAGACCGGAGCAGTCGAGCAAATTGGGGTTTTGAAAAATAGTCAGGTTTTGGCCCACAAATTGGAGGTTTTGGCTGGTGTTGAACAGGTTTTGGAGCGACCCGTTTTGGGAAACGATCAAACTGCTGCCGACCCATTTCAGTTTTTCGAGCCCCGAAAGGTCGATGAGCGAGGCGTTGTTTTGAACGGTCAGTCCGTTGGAAACCGTGTCGAGGCCCTGCAATCCGTGGATGTTGGCGAGCGAGTCGTTGTTGGTGATGGATACGTAGCTGGCCCTTTTCAGTTGGTTGAGGCCCTCCAAGTCGGCGAGGCTTTTGTTTCCCCAAATATTGAGCGCGTTGCCCACTTTTTTCAGGTCCGAAAAACCGGAAATGGCCGTCAATTTCGGGTTGTTCTCGATTTGCAGGCTGGCGCCGATTGTCTCGATCGAGCTTGGCCCGCCGAGCGACAAAAGATTGGAATTGCCTTTGATCTCCATCGTCATCCCGACCTGTCGGAGGCTGCCGAGGCCGTTTAGGCCCAACAGGGCGGGGTTGTTCGTGATGGAGAAAACGCCGCCCACCGTGTCGAGGCTTTCCAGTCCGAAGACCCCCGCGAGGAGCGGGTTGTTGGTGACCGAGAAATGGCCGCCAACCTTGTCGAGACTGCCCAGCCCGGTCAGCGAGGCCATCGAATTGTTCAGTTGGACGGTGAGGTTGGTGCCGATTTTTTGGAGGCTGCCCAGCCCGCCGAGGTTTTTGAGCGAGTCGAGTTTCCGCAGATAAACGTAGCCGCCGACCTCCGCAAGGCTGTCCAGCCCGGTGAGCGATTTGAGGACGGGGCAAACATCCATCGAAAAATACGTCTGAACGCTGGCCAATTTTTCGAGCGCGTTCAGCTCTTCGAGCGCTTTATTGCTGGAAATGGTCAGTCCGCCGTTGATTTTTGGCAGCTGGTGAAAGCCGTTGAGGGCCCGGAGCCGCTTGTTGTTGTAGATGTAAAATTGGCCGTCGAGGTGCTTGACCTGCGAAAAAGCCTGCAGCGTTTCGAGCGAATCTTGGTTGTTGATCGAAAAATGGCCGTTCAGTTTTTCGAGTTCGTTGAACGCGGCGAATTTTTTGAGCCGCGGGTTGCCCATGATCGACAGGCTGCCGCCGATGGTTTTCACTTTGTTGAACGCGGCGAAATCGAGCAGGCCAAAATTGCTCGTCAGCGTGACGTTCCCGCCGATGGATTGCAGTTCGGCGAAGGCCGCGAGCGTCGGCAATTTGTTGTTGTGGGCAATCGTCAAGTCATTTTTGACGGAAACGAGGCTGTTGAAATCCTGCACGGACGCAAGCGCGGAATTGTTGATGATTGCCATCAAGCCGCCGATCTCGCGGAGCTTGGTGAAGCCGTTGCACCCGCGGAACGAAAAATTGCCGTCGATCGTGAAGCTGCCGCCGACTTTTTGGACGGCCTGGAATGTGTTCAGTTCGCGGAGGCCGGGGCAGTTTTTGAGCAAAAAATCGCCGCCGATCGAATCAATTGGGTAAAAACCGATCAACGTGTCGAGGGTCGCGTTGTTGATGAACGAGATCGCGCCGCCCACTTTTTTCGTCGCGTAAAAACCGTTGATGACCGCCAGTTTTGGGTTGTTCTGCACCAAAAAACTCCCGACGACCGATGCGACGTTCGCAAAACCGGTCAGCGTGTCGAGCACGGGGTTGTTGGTCACGGCCCATTTTCCGCCGATAAAATCGACCGATGAGAAGCTGTCAAACTTCGCCAAAACGGGGTTTTCGGCCACCGTCACGTCGCCACCGATGAACCGCACCGTTTCCAGCCCGCCGCACGAAACGAGTTTTTTGCACTTAAATATCGTGAGGCCGCCGCCGATCGTGTCGAGCTTCGGGAAACTGGCCAAAGTCGTCAGCGAATCGTTTTGCGAAATATCGAGGGCGCCGCCGATCACCGTCAAATTGTCGAGCCCCGCGAACGACGTGAACTGGTTCGCTTTGAGGTTCAAACTGCCGTGCACGGTGCGCAGATTTTCCAGCCCGGTGAAGTTTTTCAAAAAGAAATTGCCCGAAACATCGAGGTTGCCGCCAACCGAATCCAGTTTTTCGAGGCCCGTCAGGTTGGTCAACGGGAAGTTGCCATTGATCTGGAGCGTCCCGCCCACTTTTTCCAGTTTTTCGAGGCCGGCCAAAAAACCGAGGTCGTCGTTGTCGTTGATGAAAAAATTGCCCGCGACCGCCCGCAAATTGGAGAGCCCGAGTATCGAAAAAAGCGTGTCGTTGTTGAAAATTTCAATGTTGCCATCGACAAAAACGAGGCTGTCCAAACCGTCCAAACTGGTCAGTTTCGAGTTGCTCTTTATGGCGAGGCCGCCGATTTTTCGGAGGTTTTTCAGCCCGTTCAGGTTTTTGATCACCGGGCTGTTGATGGAAATGGTGCCGCCGATCGAATCGCACCCCGGATAATCGACCGCGAACGAATCGACCTGTGATTGGGTGAACAGAGCGATATTGAGCGGGCATTGTGCTTTCATTGAAAGCGCAACGAAAAGTATGAAGGTTGTTAGTAAAATTGGGTGTTTCATGTGCTTGATTTTTTGTAACTATTTAGCTGTCGCGCGCTACCAGCTAAATAGTTGCAATTTTTTATCGGAATTATCTACTAATTGGGAGACCCATCACGCGACGGGCGGCCACAAGGGCCGCCCCTACATTTTTGGG
>JANOQP010000338.1:0-2126 GCA_031414895.1 Saprospirales bacterium | reverse complement strand
TCGATCACCACTTTTGGCTGGACATCGATGTATTTCAGGTTGATCTTGCCCGGTGTCAGCACTTTTTTGTCATAAATGGCCACATCGAGCGCGAGGTTGTTCCGGTGGTCGAGGTGGTTGCCGACCTCGCCGCTGACGGGTTGAAATTTGGAGAGGTCGAGTTTTTGGGCAAAGAGGATCATCAGGTAAGATTTGATGATCGATTGCAATCCGCTGTCAGCCATGATTTCCTCAAATGATTTTTTTTTGTTCAAAACGTCCCGAAAGCCTGCATAATAAAAAGGTGTCCCGTCGATGGTTTCGCGGACGAGGTATTCTGGGATCTTCCTTTTTTTGGGGACAACCGGGGCAGCAGCAGGCTGCGAAAGGACGGCATCGTGGACCATGGCTTCAATATTTTATGGCAAATTTAGTCCCGCTGGCGCGGAAATTTGACGGCCTCGACTTTTTACTTGCTCGAAAAGACCAAATATTCCCACGGGCCGAGCCTCATTTTTTCGCCGGCGACGGCCTCCAAATTGTCCGTACCTTTCATCACGTTGCGGAATTTTCCGGCAAAACCGTCCCCCTTCAAATTGACCGTCCGTGCCTTCGCCGACAAATTATAGACGCAAAAAACCTTGTCGCCGTCCTTTTCGCGGGTGAACGCGAGCACGTTTTTTGGGTCGTCGGACTCGATGCGGACCGTTTCGCCGCCGTCGAGGCCGTTCAAAAGTGCCTTGCTGGTGTGTTTGAGGTCGGTCAGTTTTTTGAAAAAATCCGCCCGCGACTTGCCCGACCAGTCAATCTCGTCTTTGTGGAAAAAGCTCAACCGCCTGTCGAGCGAGTTTTCTTGGCCATTGTAGATCAGGCCCGCGCCGTCGAACGTGAAACAGAGCGCGGTAAAAGCATCGCCCGCCGGGCCGAACGATTCGCGCTCGGTGCCGTTCCAACAGTTCTCGTCGTGGTTTTGGGTGAAGTGCATCTGCCATCCCTTTTTCGGGAACTGCGTTTTGTATTTCACCAAATAATCGGCAATGCTGTCGGCGTTTTTCTTGCCCTTATAAACGTCTTTTATGAGCGCGTGAAAATTCCAGCCGTAGTTCATTTGAAAACAGGAGGTCAAATGTTCCGGCACATCGGCCCATTCGGAGAGCATGAAAACGGGCTTTATTTTGTCGAGCTCGACGCGGAGCTCGGCCCAAAAATCGTTGGGCACAAACCCGGCCACGTCCTCGCGGTAGCCGTCGATATCAAACTCTTTGAGCCAATATTCGTGGGCATCAATGATCGCTTTTCGGAGGTCCTTGTTCTCGTAATCGAGCATCGCCACGTCGGTCCAATCGGTCGGTGCGCCCGATTTTGGGTCGACAGGGGTGGTCATTTTGCCGTCGATTTTTTTGAAATATTCGGGGTGTTCGGTCATCCATTTCGAGTCCCAACCGGTATGGTCGGGGACAAAATCGAGGATCACTTTCAGGCCGAGGCCGTGGGCTTTTTTGACAAAATCGCGAAAATCGGCATCCGTCCCGAGGTCCGGATTGACGGCTTTGAAATCATGGGCCGCATACGGGCTGCCCATGCAAGCGGTCTTTTCCTTCGGGTTGCACTTTCGGTTGGTCGTGCAGATCGGGTAGATCGGCATCAGCCAAATGATGTCCACGCCGAGGTTTTTGATGCGCGGGAGTGCCTCGGCGGCCTTTGCGAGCGTGCCCTCTTTTGAAAATTGGCGCGTGTTCAGTTCATAAATGACCGCGTTTTTTGCCCAATCCGGGACGCGCATTTCGGGCGTGAGGTTGATCGGTGCGGCGGCCCCCGGCTTTTTTTCGGCGGGCGCGGCTGCGTTTTTGCAGGCGAAAATCACCAAAAGGATGGCGGCGAAAAGGAGGAGGGAAATCTTCATTGTCGATGGGTTAGGTTTTGTTTTTTTGTGAAAACGAATTTTGGGAAGGCAATTTGTTTCGACCAAACGTTGCAAAGGAACGAAAATGGGAATTACCTTTGAACAAGCCCAAACGTTTCGGACGTATCGAATAGGAATGTTTTGCACATCATGATTCATGGGCTTTTTTAGGTCGGCAAGTGGTTCTCATCACTTGCCGATTTTTATTTTACGGAATTATCTACTAATTGGGAGACCCATCACG
>JANOQP010000337.1:0-3317 GCA_031414895.1 Saprospirales bacterium | reverse complement strand
GCCGCTCCGCCGCGTCGTCGGGCAGGTGCATTTTGAGCAGGCAAGCCCCGGCAACGAGTTCCCCGGCTGGGGCGGGGCCGCCATTTTTTTCGTTCAAATATTCGATGGTTTCAAAATACCGCTGGAAATCCTTCCGCTCCCAACTGATGTTCAGCCCGGCCATATTTATATAAGGTATCGGCGAAAAATCGGAGAGGAACCGGTCGGCCAGGGCCACCGCGTCGGGCGGCAAATCACCGTCGCCGCGGATGCTGCGAACGAGCGGTTCGTCGGGCGGGGCCTGCGCGATGGGCTGTTTTTTTTGCGGCAGCGGCGGGTTTTGGGGCGCGGATTGGGGCTGGCCGGTCGGGGGCTGCGGATCGGTTTCGGTCTGGACATCGGGCATTTTTTGCTCGAAAACGGGCTGAACCGGTGCTTTTTCTTCCTTTTTTAAATAAAAAAACAGCCCCGCCCCGACCGCCAAAAGCAGGAGGAACGAGCTGATTTTCCATATTTTTCGGCGAAAATTGATGCCCTCGGCATCCTTGATCTTGGCGAGTACCCGTTTTCGGCGGAGCGCGGCGAGCATCGTTTTTTGGTCGGCCACGTCCTGCCGGAATTCGGGCGAGGCGGCCATTTTTTCCTCAAAACCGGCCCGTGCGGCTGCTGAAAGTTCACCATTGAGGTAGGCTTCAATCTCGTTTGACATGTTCATGATCTGGTTTTGGCCATCGTTTTGGCGAGTTCGGTCAGTTTTTTCATGCACTGGCTGCGGGTGTTGCGCAGCGAATCGCCGGACCTGAAATGGGTCATCTGCCCGGTCAGTATTTCCTCGTCGCGGAAGCCGTCGAGGTATTTCAGGCGGATCAGGTCGTTGCAGGGCGGGCCGAGTTTCAGGAGGAGGTCGTCGATCATGTCGGCCCAGTTTTTTGATTGTTCAAAAAAGGCGGCATCGTGGTCGCCGGGGTCGAAAAACTCGTCGAGCTGCTCGAACCTGACCTCTTTTTTTGCGCGTAAATGATTGAGCATCAAGTACTTGCAGATGCCGATCAAAAAAGTGGCCGGGGCCGAGGCCGTCGGGTCGTAGCTGCCGTTGTTCATTTTTTCGATCAAAACGATGAGGCCGTCATGGTGGAAATCGACCGCTTTTTCGGGCGCGATACCGAGCGAGCGGGCCTGTTTTTTGACCGAAAAATTGGATTGCCGCAGCACGAAAGCGATGGCCCGCGAGTCGGAAACGCGCAACGCACCGGCCAATTTTTGGGGGTCCTTGAACGGTTGCGCCCAGTCCGCGACGGTCGAAAAAATGGATTTCCCCGGTTGTGTAGCCACCATTTATTGCAGGTTCATTGTCAATCGAAATTCAAAAAGTAAAGTTGGGCGGGGTAAAAGTTGGTTTTTTTTTGAAAAAAAAGGCGGGACGGGCGGGCGATGGACGCTGATCGGGCTGATTTGGTTGATTTGCGCTGATTTTTTTATCGTCGGGGTCAAATCTGCGTTCTATCCTGAAAAATACATCCCACATGGTCATCAACCTGTTCCGCTGGATCCTCGATATGCTCATCGAATGTTGGTTTGTCGCGTGGCTATTATTTGGCCTACCCCTTGCGGGCGGGAGAGTAGGTCGGCGCCAACTCCATTTACTAAAAGCTCACCTTGAATAAGGGTGGGCTTTTTTTGTGCCTTTTTTGAACTGTTAGCAAATGGTCAATCAGTAATTTCCTTTTCACAGGGAAAGCGGCCCTTCAAGATAAATATCGAATTGGGGCGATTGGTTTTGGAATCCCCCAATGGTGAGGTGCCAAGCGGTTGTTTCGACAACAATGCTTCTGAAAAGTCCATCAAGGAACATAAAGGTCAAACCCGAGGTTTCGGACCAGTTCAAGTCCGGGCAGGAGCATTACTGTGTCCTCCGATCCATTATTGATATCACCATCAAAAATGGTCAATCCGTTTTCGATGCTATCACCGCTTTAGCCCTCATCGCAACGCTGCCAAGGCGGCTGTATAGTTACGATTACTTTAATCCTTCGTACACGCCTAATCCGCATTCCGTAATCCGCATTAGTTTTGCTCCAACCGACGGTTTTTTTATGAAAAATCATTTTCCTCCCGCCGATGAATGGCTCGAACTACTGCAGTCTGGCGACCGTGCTTGGCTCGGCCGTGCCATTACGCTCGTGGAAAGTACCCGCCCCGAACACCACGAAAAGGCCGCCGAACTTTTGGAAAAATGTCTTCCCGATGCCGCGAAAAACCCGGCTTTTCGCCTCGGCATCAGCGGTGCGCCGGGCGTTGGCAAAAGCAGTTTTATCGAGTCTTTCGGTCGAAATTTGATTGAAAATCATCAAAAAAGATTGGCAGTGCTCGCCATTGACCCATCGAGCAGCCTCACCCACGGAAGTATTTTGGGCGACAAAACGCGCATGGAATGGCTCGCCGCCAGCCCTTCGGCGTTCATCCGGCCAAGCCCGGCAAGTGGTTCGCTCGGCGGTGTTGCGCGGCGGACGCGGGAGGCCATCACGTTGGTCGAGGCGGCTGGTTTTGACACTGTTTTTATTGAAACCGTCGGTGTAGGCCAGTCGGAAACAGCGGTAAAATTCATGACGGATTGCTTTTTGTTGCTCCTTTTGCCGGGCGCAGGAGACGATTTGCAGGGCATCAAACGCGGCATCACCGAACTTGCCGACCTGGTCGCGGTCAATAAAACGGACGGCGAACGGGCCGCGCTCGCGAAACAGGCGCGTGTTTTTTACCAAAATGCGCTGCACCTTTTTCCCGCAAACGAAAACGGCTGGCAACCGAAAGTCATGAACTGTTCCGCGCTCGAAAAGACCGGGCTGCCGGAAATCGCAGTGGCTATTTTTGATTTTGAAAAAAAAATGAAAGACACCAACTTTTTTGATGAAAACCGTCGAAAACAATCCGTTTTTTGGCTGCGAGAAACCATCGAAAACGGGCTGCGCGATGTTTTTTTCCAAAATGAAAAAGTAAAAACAGCTTTTTGGGAAATGGAAAAAGAAGTGCTGGCCGGGCAAATTTCGCCATTCCGTGCTGCCGACCGATTGCTCGATTTTTTTCAACATGACCTAAAAAACAAAAACTGATGACCCATTTTTTTGCAGGCCCAGAGGGCCGGAATATTGGTAGAAATTGCTCCCCACGGTCTGTTTTCAGCCCCGGCGGGGCGAAATGTTGGTCGTTTATTGACCAATATCACGCCCCGCTGGGGCTTATCAAACAACGGTTAAATCGAATTTCTATCAATGAACCACTCCCTTTTCGGCCAAAATCAGTTCGAGTTCATAAGCGTCAAATTGGAATTTTTTGATGGTTTT
>JANOQP010000336.1:0-4509 GCA_031414895.1 Saprospirales bacterium | reverse complement strand
ATTTTTTACAATTTTTGAAAAACCAATAAATGCTCCGAAACCATTTTTTCAACCACGTCGCACAGACCAGCCCTGGGCCGCTCGCGCTCGAAATCGTCCGGGCCGATGGGTGCTATCTTTTTGATAGGGGCGGTGCCAAATACTTGGATTTGATTTCCGGGATATCGGTCAGCGGCCTCGGCCACCGGCACCCGGCGGTCGAAAAAGCCGTCGAAAAACAGTTGAAAAAATACTGGCACACGCTCGTTTATGGCGAATTTGTGCTCGCGCCGCAGGTCAAATTGGCGCGGCTGTTGGCCAAAAATTTGCCAAAAAACCTCTCGTCCGTTTATTTTGTGAACAGCGGGTCCGAAGCAACAGAGGGCGCGATGAAGCTCGCCAAACGGTTCACCGGGCGGGCCGAGATCATCGGCTGCCGCGAGGCCTACCACGGTTCGACGCAGGGCGCGGCGAGCCTGATGTCGCCCACTTATTTTGTCGATGCGTTCCGGCCGTTGCTGCCGGGGATTGCCCATATTGATTTCAATTCGATGCCGGATATTGAAAAAATCTCCCATAAAACGGCTGCCGTAATCATCGAAACCGTGCAGGGCGAGGCCGGGGTTCGGCTGCCGGACCCGCTTTTTTTGAAAAAAATAAGGGAAAAATGCACCGAATCGGGCTGCCTTTTGATCCTCGACGAGATCCAAGCGGGGATGGGGCGGACGGGGACGCTTTGGGCGTTCGAGCAATTTGGCATCGTGCCGGACGTGCTGCTCTTGGCAAAGGGCTTCGGCGGCGGGATGCCCCTCGGCGCGTTCATTTCATCCAAAAAAATCATGGAATCGCTCACGCACGACCCAGTTTTGGGGCATATCACGACCTTCGGCGGGCACCCGGTGAGCTGCGCGGCTGGGTTGGCGACACTCGAAATATTGACCGAAACGGATGTTATTTCAACGGTAAAAAAGAAGGAAAAACTGTTCCATGAACTTTTGGGACACCGTTATATAAAGGAGTTCCGTTCGGCGGGGCTGCTCATGGCCCTCGACCTCGGCGATGCGGAACGTGTGCAACGGGTAATCAAGCATTGCCTGAAAAAAGGGGTCGTGACCGACTGGTTTTTGTTCAACGACCGCAGTTTGAGGATTGCGCCGCCGTTGATCATTTCCGAAAAAAAGATAGAATCGGCTTGCAAGGTCATTTTGGCCGGGTTGGATGCAAGCTGATCTCCGAAATAGGCCCGACTACGAAAACCTTGATTATTTTCGCCGCCGAAATCCGCTTAAATCTTTGATTTTCAACCACTTATATTTATTTTTTGAAAATGAAAAACCTGTCCCTTATCCTTAATATCGTCTTGTTGGCGGCTGTCGCGACGCTTTTTTTTCTCCGGCAAAAAGACCAAAAAGCGGCGGCCCATCCGACCTCGATCGTGCCGCCCGCCTCCATTTCAGGTGGCATGAAGATCGCCTATATCAACGCCGATACGCTCGATACAAAATACGAGTGGCTCAAACAGCAGCGCGAAGCCCTCGAAAAACGGCTGACCTCGCTTTCTTCCTCTTTTGAGAACAAAATGCGGGCGCACCAGGAAAAATCGATGGCTTTCCAGCAAAAAGCGGAGGCCGGGAACACGCCGCCCGCCGAGCTTCAAAAGGAATACGAAATTTTGGCGCAGCAAGAGCAACGCCTCCAAGAAGAGGGCGCACGGATGGAAAAATCGCTCGCCGAGGACCGCCGAAAAGCCATGGAAGGAATGTACACGCAACTCGAAACGAAGCTCAAAACTTTGAGCGACAAAATTGGCTACGACTATATTTTGAGCTATTCGCGGGGCGGCCAGATTTTGCTGGCCAACGACAGCCTCGACATCACCCGGCAGGTCTTGGAGCTGCTCAACGAGAAAAATAAGTAAAAAGTCAAAAGTTAAAAGGCAAAAGTGTGGGGTCCGCACTTTTGCCTTTTAACTTTTGCCTTTTGCCTTGATTTAATACTTTTGCGGCCCATTTCGATTGCTGGCGTGCCTTTTTTGGGGCTTGCCACGAACCCTATCTTCTTTCATTCAAAACAATTCAAGACCATTTTTATGGAATCGTTGATTTACATTTTGCCGCTTTTCGGTGTTATTGCGCTGATTTACATGGCATTCCTCGCCGCGTGGGTGAACAAACAGGACGCTGGCAGTGCCAAAATGCAGGAAATCGCCAACGCGATTTCCGAGGGCGCACGGGCTTTTTTGTTCGCGGAATACCGCATCTTGGCCATTTTCGTGGTCATTGCGGGGGCTGCGCTCGGTTTTTTGAGCCAAATATCCCATTCGTCGCACTGGCTGATTGTCGTGGCGTTTGTCCTCGGTGCGCTTTTTTCGATCATCGCGGGCTATATCGGGATGAACATCGCCACGAAAGCGAACGTCCGCACGACTCAAGCTGCACGGACGAGCCTCTCGAAAGCGCTCGAAGTGTCCTTCAAAGGTGGCTCGGTCATGGGCCTCGGCGTTGCGGGGATGGCGGTTTTGGGCCTTTCGGCGCTCTTCGTCATCTTCACGATGGTGCTGCCAACGGGCGATTACCATAAAATGTCGGTCATTTTGGAGGTCCTCGCGGGCTTCTCGCTTGGCGCGGAATCGATCGCACTTTTTGCGCGCGTCGGCGGCGGTATTTATACAAAAGCAGCGGACGTGGGCGCGGACATTGTCGGCAAAGTTGAGGCCGGCATCCCAGAGGATGACCCGCGCAACCCGGCCACCATCGCCGACAACGTGGGCGACAACGTGGGCGATGTCGCGGGCATGGGCGCCGACCTTTTCGGCTCGTATGTGGCGACGGTCTTGGCCTCGATGGTTTTGGGCAATTATATCATGCGCGACAATCCGGGCATGACCGATAGTTTCGGCAACATGGGTCCTATCCTTTTGCCGATGCTCATCGCGGGCCTCGGCATCCTTTTTTCGATCGTCGGCATGTGGTTCGTCGGTGTGAAAGACGGAAAGGAGGAAGCGGACACGAACACCGTCCAATCCGCCCTCGACCGTGGCAACTGGGTCTCGCTGATCTTGACGCTCGTGGTCTGTTACCCGGTCATCAATATGATGTTGCCGGAGAGTTTCAACATGAAATTGGTCGGTGGCGAGATCAAATCCGTCACCTCGATGGCCGTTTTTTATAGCGTCATCATCGGCCTCGTGGTCGGCGGCGCGATCTCGGCGATCACTGCTTATTATACGTCGCTCGGCAGCAAGCCGGTCATGGGCATCGTCCGCCAATCGGCAACGGGCGCGGGAACGAACGTGATTGCGGGCCTCGCGGTCGGCATGATGTCGGTCTGGATGCCGATCGTGCTTTTTGCGGGCGCAATTTGGGCAACGTATTCGCTCGCCGGATTTTATGGCGTCGCGATTGCGGCCTCCGCAATGATGGCCACGACGGCCATGCAGCTCGCAATCGACGCTTTCGGCCCAATCGCCGACAACGCGGGCGGCATCGCCGAAATGAGCGAGCTCCCAAAAGAGGTCCGCAACCGTACCGATGTCCTCGACACGGTCGGCAACACGACGGCGGCCATCGGCAAGGGCTTCGCGATTGCATCGGCGGCATTGACCGCGCTCGCGCTTTTTGCGGCGTACGTCACTTTCACGGGCATCGAGGGCATCAATATTTTCAAGGCAGATGTGCTGGCCGCGCTATTTATCGGTGCGATGATCCCGGTCGTTTTCTCCGCTATGGCCATGTCGGCAGTCGGCAGGGCGGCGATGGATATGGTCAATGAGGTCCGCCGCCAATTCCGCGAGATCCCGGGCATCATGGAAGGCACCGGCAAGCCGGACTATGCACGCTGCGTCGAAATTTCGACAAAAGCGGCCCTCCGCGAAATGATGGCACCGGGCATGATCACCATTTTGACCCCGATCGCGGTCGGTTTCATCATGGGCGCAGAGGCCCTCGGCGGCTACATGGCGGGCGTGACGGTCTCCGGCGTTCTTTGGGCCATTTTCCAATCAAACGCAGGCGGCGCATGGGACAACGCGAAGAAATCCTTTGAAAAAGGTGTCGAGATCAACGGCAAAATGGAGTACAAAGGCTCCGACGCGCACAAAGCTGCCGTCACGGGCGATACCGTTGGTGACCCGTTCAAGGACACGAGCGGCCCGTCGATGAACATTTTGATCAAACTTTCGTGCCTCGTCGGCCTCGCGATCGCCCCAATTTTGGGCGAGCGTTATGCGGCGAAACATGGAAAAGTTTTGCCCGCGCCGACGAAAATCGAGCAAATGGCCACCCCTCCGGTGCAAACCCCGGTGATTGAGGTCAAGTAATTTTGCCCGGTCTTTTTCAACAAAAAAACAGCCGTTTCGGGGATTTCCCGGAGCGGCTGTTTTTTTAAGGTCAATATGCATTTGGTTGGAGGTATTTGAAAAGCATGGTTGCCGGTTTCAGTATTCTTTTATCCACCCCATAAAAAAAGCCCAGCCAATCCAGCCGGGCTTTTTTTCAGCCTATCCTTTCCTTAAAACCTTCGACCGCCGCC
>JANOQP010000335.1:0-2686 GCA_031414895.1 Saprospirales bacterium | reverse complement strand
GGCTGACGGCGGACGGGTCGAGCTATCCTCCATCGTTGGCCGTCCGCCGTTGGCCGTCCGCCGTCCGCCGTCCGCCGTCAGCCGTCCGCCGTTGGCCGTCCGCCGTAAAAAAAAACAGTCGCAACCACCCGGAGGGCAATTGCGACTGTCATGTTTTGTTTATCATGAAATTGGATAAACAGGCCTTGCCGGGCGAAAATCAACGGCGGCTGTGGCCAAATTGGAGCATCCTGACAGCCCTCGGAAGGAGCGTGCCAAGCAAAAATGCACCTGCGGTAACGTAGAAGACCAACATAGATAGATTAGCGATTGAAATTAAAAGAAAGGAGTGCGTGGAAACCGTGCCTTTGGCCGCGCACTTCTGCGCGATTTCAAGGACGGTCAAAGTTGAAAAATTGTTTATCGATTGTTACATATAAGTGTGTAAATTTTTCAAAAATAAATGAGGCGGGCCAACCTGCCCTTTTTTGTCCTTGCGCCGATTAGTTTTACCCCCGGGTTTCCCAAAACCGTCACATCAAAACACATCCGTACGCCCATGCACATGGTTTGCCAAAACATCCTCGAAACCGTCGGAAAAACGCCCATGATTGAATTGCAGCGCGTCGCATCGCATATCCCGGGGCGGGTTTTGGCCAAAATGGAGGCATTCAACCCCGGCCACAGCGCGAAAGACCGCATCGCACTCCATATAATTGAGAACGCAGAACGCAACGGGGATTTGCTCCCGGGCGCCACGCTGGTCGATGCGACGAGCGGCAACACGGGCGCATCGCTCGCTATGGCCGCCGCCGTGAAGGGCTATAAATGCGTCCTCACCGTGACCGATAAGGCCTCCGAGGATAAATTGAACAACTTGCGCGCGCTCGGCGCGGAAGTGATTTTGTGCAAAGCGACGCTGCCGCCGAACGACCCGGGCAGCTATTATGAAATGGCGAAACGGTTGGCCCGCGAGATCAAAGGCGCGTTTTATGTCAATCAAAATTTCAACCTGTCGAATGCCGAGGCCCATTATTTGAGCACCGGCCCAGAGATTTGGGAACAGACAGAGGGCCGCATCACATGGTTCATCGCGAGTGCGAGCACGGGCGGGACATTGAGCGGCACGGGCCGTTATTTAAAGGAGATGAACCCGAACATCAAGCTCATCGGCGTGGATGCGTTCGGCTCTGTTTTGAAAAAATACCACGAGACGGGGATCTATGATGAAAAGGAAATTTACCCATATCGCATCGAGGGGACGGGCAAAAACATCATCCCGGCGAACATGGATTTTGACCTCATCGATAAGTTCATCAAAGTTACTGATGGGGATTCGGCACTGAAAGCCCGCGAACTGGCGCGAAAAGAGGGCATTTTGGCTGGTTATTCGAGCGGTGCCTGTCTCGCCTGTCTCGATGAAATCGCCGATCAATTGACCCCCGAAGATGTCGCCGTCCTCCTCCTTTCCGACCACGGCTCGAAATATGTTTCCAAAATATTCAATGACGGCTGGATGGCCGAGCAGGGATTTTTAACGGCTGACGGCAAACGGCTGACGGCAAACGGCTAACGGCAAACGGCAAGCGTGGTATCGCAAAGGCAGCTTTCTGGGGCATCGAATGCCGCGGGAAGCACATGTTTGCAGTTCGCATCGTTGACAAATCCAGCGATGACCGCAAAATCCTGCACACCATCGGAGTTGAGACCGGTGAAGGCGAACGTTTGTGGGCTGCCCGTTTGTGCCATTGTTGTGGTTGAGCCGCCTGAAGTCGAAACGGTGATGCTTCCGGTCGGCGCCGCTGTCGAAGTTGCCGTCGCCGTCAGTGTCCATGAAGGCTTCGGTTTCAAAAATAGGACGCCGAACCTCGAAAAAGATTTTCGCCAAAACCTTCAATGGTGTGGACACTCATAATGCGAAAGGTGTCATCCGTATCAAAAGCCTTTTGACTTGCGGAAATGAAAAAGCCGCTGTCCAAGTCAATGGATCGCGGCCCTGTTCGATTAAAAGTTAAGTGCTTATATTTATCTCATTCAGAAACGGGAAGTGACAACCAAAACGGGTGGCCAACCAACCTGCCTTTATTGGTGCAAGAACCCTGCCAAAAAATCGGTACGGGACAAATATTTTTTTTCAAAAAACAAGTTGAAAAACCGCCCCATGCCCGACCTCTGAACGAACCGAGATATCGCCCCCGTGGAGCTGCACGATCTGTTTGCTGATGCTCAAACCGACCCCTGTGCCGTCCGGTTTTGTGGTGAAAAAGGGGATGAAGATTTCCTCCAAAAGTTCCGCGTCGATGCCCTGTCCGTTGTCCGCGACCTCGATGAACGGTCGGTTTTTGGCATTGAGGCCTCCGGAGATTTTGACCTTTTTTTCTGATGGATTGGGTTCTTTTCCGAACGATTGCCGCGCATTTTTTAGCAAATTGAGCAAGACCATTTCCAGTTGTCCCGGGTCTGCCATGAGTTTTAGCCCCGCTGGTTCGATGCTTTTTTCCAATAAAATCCCGGCCGTTTTGAAATCCGTGCCGACGAGCTGTGCGATATTTTCGAGCAATTTTTCGACAGGGATTTCCTGCATTTTCGGCTTCGGCACGGAGCTGAACGAGCGGTAGGCTTCCACAAAATTGACCAGCCCTCGGCTGCGCGCGGCGACGATTTCGAGCGCTTCTTCGAGGTCGGCGCGGGCAATTTTTGCACGCGG
>JANOQP010000334.1:0-4574 GCA_031414895.1 Saprospirales bacterium | reverse complement strand
CGCCAAAAAAATGACGCAACAACAAATCCAGCAACTCGAAAAAGAGCTCTGGGAAGCCGCCGACCAGCTCCGCGCAAACTCCAAACTGACCGCCGCCGAGTACAAAGACCCAGTTTTGGGACTGATTTTGCTCCGTTTTGCCCAAAACCGGAGGGACGAGGCGCGGCCCACCGTCGAGGCCAATATCCCCGAAAGCCCGCGCGGGCGACGGGCGGCAACCCGCGACGACTATACCGCCGTCGGGGCCATGCTCCTGCCCGACGAGGCCCTTTACGGCCACCTCGCCGCACTGCCCGAAAGTGCGGACATCCAAGAGGCCATCAACCACGCGATGCGGTTGATTGAGGCCGAAAACCCCGATTTGGAGGGCATCCTGCCCAAAAACTATGCGTCGTTCGAGCCGGATTTGCTGCGCCAGCTCATCCGCGTTTTCAACCGCGATGCCGTCCGGCTGGCGACGGGCGATGTTTTCGGACGGATTTACGAGTACTTTTTGATGAAATTTTCGATGCAGGGGGCGGGCGCGCAGGAGGGCGGCGAGTTTTTCACCCCGCCCAGTTTGGTCGATTTGATTGTCAATTTCATCCGCCCCGACCACGGGATTGTCCACGACCCGGCCTGCGGGTCCGGCGGGATGTTCGTCCAGACGGGCCATTTTGTGAAGACGCACTCCAACCGCCGCGTCAACGAGGCCATCCGGGTCTAGGGCACCGAGCTGAAAACCAACAACACCAAGCTCGCCAAGATGAACCTCGCCATCCACGGCATCGAGGGCCGCATCTTCGAGGGCAACTCCTTTTATGCCGACCCGCACGGCCTCGTCGGCAAGTGCGATTTCGTGATGGCCAACCCGCCGTTCAACGTCAACAAAGTCGACAAAGAGCGCGAGTTCGTCAAGAACGACCTACGCCTCCCTTTCGGCCTCCCGAAGGCCGACAACGGCAACTACCTCTGGATCCAGTATTTCTATTCGTACCTCTCGCCGACGGGCCGCGCGGGCTTCGTCATGGCCTCCTCGGCGACCGACGCGGGGCATTCGGAGCGCGAAATCCGCCGCCGACTCATCGAGACCGGCGCGGTGGACTGCATCGTGGCGGTGAGCAACAATTTTTTCTACACCCGCTCGCTGCCCTGCCACCTCTGGTTTTTTGACAAAGGCAAGCGGCCCGACAACCGCGACCGCATCCTGATGATAGACGCGCGGAACACTTTTCGGAAGATAAACACCACCCTCAACGACTTCTCGCCCGACCAGCTCGAAGGGATCACCGCGCTGATGCAACTCTTCCGGGGCGAAAAACCGGAGGTCTCGCCCGAAAACGAGTGGTTTTCCAGCCGTTTTCCCGGCGGGGAATACCGCGACGTAGAGGGTCTCTGCAAAATCGTCGCCCGCGATGTGGTGGCGGAGAACGATTTCTCACTCACACCGGGGAGATATGTGGGAGTGACGTTTGTGGAGGAGGATGATGTGGTGATGCCCGGGCGGCGGGGAAGGATTTTCAGCTCATCCTCACCCGGTATTTTCAGGAGCGGCTGCTTTTCCGGCTTTCGCAGACACGGCACCGCGACAATTTTATCCTGAAAGGCGGGGCATTGCTCTACGCTTTGGAGGGCGAAACCAGCCGTCCGACGCTCGACCTTGATTTGCTTTCGCTGAAAATCCGGTTGGACAAGGCCCGGTTTGCCGAAATTTTCAAGGAAATAGGCAAGGTTGAATACCTCGCCGACGGCATCCTGTTTGACACCGAAAAAGTCGAGGTCAATGAAACCATGGAACAGCGGAGGTATGCGGGCCTCGAAATCAAAATCCCGGTCTCGCTCGGCACGATGCGGCAGGTGATGAAAATCGACATCGGTTTTGGCGACGTGGTCACGCCGGCGCCCAATGAAATGACCTACCCGACCTTGCTCGACATGGACGCGCCGACCATCAAGGCTTATTCGACGGAGACGGTGATTGCCGAAAAATTCGAGGCGATGATAGACCTTGCGGAGTCGAACAGCCGAATGAAGGATTTTTACGACGTGCATCAATTGCTCTCCAAAAAACGGGCGAACCTCGAAACGCTGAAACAGGCGGTCGCCCAAACGTTCAAAAACAGGGGGACGGCTTCGCGGCCAAACCACCCACTTTTTGAACCCAATTTTGCCATCGACCCCGACCGGCTGAAACTTTGGGAGAATTTCCTGAAACGGTCAAAATTGGACGGTTCGATTGCGTTTTCGACGGTCATGCTATCCATCCGTGCGGATTTGCAACCGCTTTTTGAATCCATCGAGCCATAAAATCCAGCACGGCTGGCTTTTTTTTTGAAAAACATACGCAGAGAAAGCCCCATTTTTCACAAAAAAACCAATGCCGCCCATGAAGAGCTGACGCGCAATATTTTTGGGGAATACGTCTCGGTCTATGATTTCAAAAAGGCCATCGACGACGAGGCGACGCTACCGCTGAAATACCTGAACCGGGGCGAAAAACTCGGCATCGAAAACCCGCGCCTCGACGCTCAAATGGCCGAAGTCTTCCAGACCGAAGACCTCGACGACGACCAAAAGCACAAGTTCGCCTGGCTTTTCAAAAAGGAATACGCCATCCTGACGGCCAAGCCGCGCCTCGAAGCCATTGCCCGCGACCTCGTTTGGCACTTCAACGACCGGGGCTATCAGGGCAAGGCCATGTTCGTCGCGCTCGACAAACCGACAGCGGTGCAGATGTTCGAGTTCGTGATGAAATTTTGGCCGGAATATGTGGCCGAACTGAAACAGAAAATTGCCCGCGCCGCCGACGAACAGGAAGCCCAAAAACTGAAACAGCAACTCGTTTTGGCCGAAAAAACGGAGGTCTGCGTCGTTGTCAGTTCGGAACAGGGCGAGGTGGAAAAGTTCAAAAGCCTCGGCCTCGACATCGAGCCGCACCGCCGGAAAATGGCCGACCCGTCGCGCGATTTGGAAAAAGAGTTCAAAAACGAGGAACACCCGTTCCGCCTCGCCTACCAGACATATCCGAGCGGGGCGGTGGCGGTGGCGGCCTGACGGTTTCGGCACGGCCTACTTTCCGATGCAGAACTTGCCAAAAATATTGGCAAGCAGATCCTCGACGCCGATTTGCCCGGTGATCTCCCCCAAAAAAGCGAGCGACCGCCGGATGTCCATCGCTACAAAATCGGTCGTGATACCGCCCGCGAGGCCGGCCAAAACATCGACCAGCGCAGTGTCTGCTTTTTGCAAAGCGGCGACGTGGCGGGCATTCGTGACGACGGTGTTTTCCAAATTGACCGCGCCGCCCGCGACCATTTCGAGCAGTTTTTCGGTCAAAAAGGGGACGTTCATCGCATTTTTGGCCGAAAGGGTGATGATTTGCGAAAGGTGCAAAGTGAGGGGATGACTCGAAGTCACCCCCTCACTTCTTCCAAAATTGCCGCGCAAAAATTCCGGCATCTCGCCAGAAAAAGGGTCGGCCAACCATTCTGGGCGGAATTGCGGCAGCAAATCCATCTTGTTGCAGACGACCAAAAGTTTGAGGTCGGGCCGCGCCAATTTTTCGAGGTCCTCAAAAACCTCGGCGATCCGGGTCTCGACGACATCAAAAAGATAGACCAAAATGGCGGCCTGCCCGATTTTTTCCATCGTTTTTTCGACCCCGATTTTTTCGATCGCGTCGGTCGCTTCCCGGATCCCGGCTGTGTCGATCAGGCGGAACGGGACGCCGCCGATGTTCAATATTTCCTCGATCGCGTCACGCGTTGTGCCGGGAATTGGGGAAACTATCGCCCGTTCTTCATTCAAAAGTGCGTTCAAAAGGGTCGATTTTCCCGCGTTCGGGCGACCCGCGATGACGGTCGAAACGCCCGTTTTGAGCGCATTGCCGAGCTGAAAACTGGCGACCAAACGGGCAATTTCGGCCCTGATTTTTTCGACTAAAACATTGAGTGTCAATCGATTGGCGAACTCAACATCCTCTTCGCCGAAGTCAAGCTCCAGTTCTATGAGGCTCGCAAAATGGACCAGTTCGTCGCGCAATATTTTGATCTCGGAAGAAAAGCCGCCGCGCATCTGCCGGAGCGCAACTTGGTGGGCCGCCGCGCTTTCGGAGGCGATGAGGTCGCCGACGGCCTCGGCCTGTGCGAGGTCCATTTTCCCGTTCAAAAAAGCGCGCATCGTGAACTCGCCGGGCCGCGCGAGCCGTGCGCCGTTTTCCAAAAAAAGGCCGAGCATTTTTTGCTGCACAAAAACGGAGCCGTGGCAACTGATCTCCACAATATCGTCGCCCGTGTATGAGTGCGGGTTTTTGAAAACGGTGGCCACGACCTCGTCGAGCAAAATTTCCGGGCCGCCCCTTTTCTCGTTGAAAAAAATCCCGCCGAAATGCGCCGTGTGGCTTTTGGCATCCACCAATGTTGTTTTTCCCCGAAAAAACCTGTCCGCAAGTTCGGTCGCGCCCGGCCCGGCGAGGCGGATGACGGCAATCGCGCCCATGCCCGGGGCGGTGGATATGGCGGCTATGGTGTCGGAAAGGTCAGCGTGGCTTGCGTACATTTTTTTAAGTTTCGAGTTTCGAGTTTTGGGTTTCGAGT
>JANOQP010000333.1:0-4990 GCA_031414895.1 Saprospirales bacterium | reverse complement strand
GAGCGACTACCGCGCAACTTTCAGATATCCGGAGCGGTCAGATCCGCCGCATCTCCTCCGCGCTCCCCGTCTGCCGCTTGCGCGATGATTTCAGCTTGCTGTTGCCGAATGTGTTCGACCACGAGAGCATGAACGTCCGCTCGGCCATTCGGTAATTGGACTTCACGAAGAGCCCGATTTCCGGCTGGTCGGTCGTGCCGATCCAACGCCGGCTGGTCTCGAAAAGGTCGGTGGCCGCAATGCGGGCCTTGCCCCATTTTTCACCAAATTTTTTCTCCAGACCGAGGTTGACCGAGCCGGTCGGCTTCCAATAAGCGACGCCCCAATAGTTCGGCGATTCGAAATTCCCCGTGATTTCGAGCGTCCATTTTTTGGGCAGGCGAAAAGTTTGGGTCGTATTGAAACCGTAGTCCAAGTTGTTGATTTTCAACGGTTTATCCTCCAGTTCGAAATTGATTTCCCGCGAATTGGCATACAGGTTCTGGCTCATGGCCCACCATTTTGCCGGGCTGAACGGGAAAGAAAGATAGGCGTTCAGCACCTTCGAATCGTCCAAGTTTTCATAGGTGTTCACCTGCAGATTGAGCTGTTGGTTGACCATCGGGACGAAAGCGACCGGCCCGTGCTCGATGCTGTACGCGACGCCAAAATGCCATGTTTTGAGCGAGTAACCAATTTTCAGGGCATCGGTGAACGACGGTTGCAACGCCGCATTGCCGCCCTCGATGGTCGTCGGGTCGGCGAAGATCAGGTAGGGGGCCAGTCGCCGGATCGTCGGGCGGGTGATGCGGCGGCTGTACGAAACGTTCAAATTTTGGGTTTCCGAAACCTTCCTTTCAATAAAAACGGACGGGAACCAGCGCCCATATTTCCGATCGACCACGTTCGGCTGCTCCAGCGAACCGAGGTTTGTTTTGGTGAATTCATATCGGATCCCAGCTTTCAGGCTCGTTTTTTCGTCCAAATTGGTGGAAAAACTCGTGTATGCGCCCACAACATCCTCGTCGAGCTTGAACAGCGAAGTGAGCCCCGCGATGTTTTCCCAGGGCTGGTTGCCGCTCCGGCTGTCCACCCGGACATCGTTGTCGAAACGGAGCGAGGTGATTTTCGCGCCGGTTTCGAGCCGCGTTTTTTTTCCGATGTTTTGGGTGAAATCCGCCTTTGCCACCGCCACCCGGATTGGCGTTTTTTTGGAAATTCGAAGCCCGCTGGTCGAGGTTGTTTGCCCGGCAGCATCCATATTTTCGAGCGCATATTCGCTGGGGTTGTTGATGTCATATCCGATGTAATCGGCATCCAGATTGAGCGATTGTTTGGCCGAAAATTGGTGCGCCAAATTGATGTTCCCGGCAAATGAGCGGTTGTGGTTCGTCTCCGAATTGGGCATCCGCAGCAGGCTGTCCACCGAGCCGTTTTTCGTGTATTTCGTGTTCCCAACAGCCTCCATGTACCAATTTCTGTCAAAAAAGCTGCCCAAAACGCCGACGACCGTTTTTTGCGAAAGCTGAAGGTCGGCGCCCAAACTGGCGTTTTGCGTCGTCGTCGGCGTGTGCGGACGGTCGCTCCTCGTCTCGGTCTCGAAAATGTCCGAACCAATTTTTACCCGCCGGTAATTGGAAAAAACCTGCGGGTTGAGGTCGTAATTGTGGTCGTAGTTCCCAAAAAAATTGAGCCTGTTTTTCCGGAAATTAAAGTATGCCCCGCCGCCATATTTTCCGCCGCGACCGTGGCCGCCCTTTGCAGAATAGCCGCCGTTGAGCCCTGCGTCGCCCGTGCTTTTGAGGACGATATTGATGATGCCCGCGTTGCCCTCGGCCTCGAAATTGGCGGGCGGCGTGTGGATCAGCTCGATCTGGTCAATATTGTCGGCGTTCATCCCGGCGAGCATATCGACGACCGCATCGGCGGGCAGCCGCGAGATTTTTCCATTGATCATCACGACGACGCCCTGTTTGCCGGAGAGCGAGATGTTCTTCGCCTGTTCGTTGACCTGCACACCTGGCGAGCGTTGCAAAACTTGGAGCGCGGTGCCGCCCGCGTTCGTGATCGAATTGGCGACATTGACGATTGTGCGGTCTATTTTTTGTTCCAAAAAAGGGCGTTTCGCGATGACCGTCGCCTCGGAGAGCAACGCCGGGTTTTCGTTCAAAATGATGGCCCCAATCTCCTTTTTGGCATTTTTTTCATTCAAAACGATGGTTTTGGAAAAGTTTTCCTCAAAACCGATTGCCGAAAATTTGATCAAATAATTGCCCGACGGCACGTTTTCAAAAACATAGCCCCCGTTCTCGACGGTAAAGTTCCCGGCCACGAGCGAGCTGTCGGCTGTCGCCAAAAGGAGGACATTGGCAAACGGCAGCGGCTGCCCGGCGGCATCATTGACCTTTCCGGTGATCTGGTTTTGAGCAAAAAAAGTAGTGGAAAAAAGCAAAAAAGCGAGGAGCATCAACCCGGCGGTCGATTTCAAAAAAGGAGTTTTCATTTTTATGGATTTGGTTTTCAATTGAAAGTTTGGCGGTCTGGCGGCGGTCATTTTTTTTTGATATTGATTTCAAAGTTAAAAAAAAGGTGGCCAGGCGGCAACCGATGGTCACCGCCCGGCCGGGCCAAAGTGCTTTCATGCGGCCTTACCAATCCAACCGGTCCACAACTTGCCGGACCTCCGAGCGGAGCAAATCGGTCGTTTCGTTGGTCTCTTTGAAAAGGGCTGCCACGTCCTTTCCGGGGTGTGCTTTTTTAAGGTAGCTGTCCGTCCACGGCGTGAGGTACTGTTTCATGTCGGTATAAACGTCGATGGTCGCCATGTCGTAGGGCATCGCCGTGCCGTAGGGCATCGAGAGGCTCAACGTCAACCAGCCCTTCATTTTGCCGTCCTTGATGCGCATTTCGTGGACGGGCTTCCAGATCTTGTTCTCCATTTTGATATGGTCGTCGTTGGTTTTCCCCGGCTTGCCCTTGAAATAGTTGAAGACCGCGATGAACCCTTTGCCGGTGTCCTCCGACCATGACTCGGTCTCGACCTGCCAGACCTCCGTTTTGACGACCGTACGGATCTCGCCCGTGCGCATCACGAGGCCGATCTCGTCGATGGTGAGCAGCGACTGCCAGTTTTCGGGCATATATCCGTCGCTGAAAGACCCGGCCAATTGGTCCTCGCCGACATACGAATCGCGGCAGACAAAATCGTACGCGTTGGCCGAACCGTACGGCATGATGACCTCGGCAATCGACCAGCCGTCGAGCTTGCCCGCTTTTTTCTGCGCGAGGTGGATTTTTTTCCATGCCTTTTCGAGCGCCACATATTCGTCGCGCATCCCCGGTGCAACTTTCATGTAGGAATAAGTGGTGTACTTGGTGGGGGCGGCGGTTTGCGCAGTGACTTGGGATTGCCCGCAAAACAGGACGAGGAGGAGTGAAAAAAAGACTGCTTTCATTGTTCTTTAAAATTTACAGGGTGAAAAAAAAGGTTGGTTGAAATCATCCGCTGATGATGGGACAAAAGTGCGGGCAACCCGTTTTTCATAACCTGCACCCAGCGGGCGAATGGCTGGACGTTGATTGCATGGGGCATCGAAATGTTAGCACCCAGATTGCACGAGCGGGATTTTTTTTCGACTTAATTTATTGAAAATCAATTAGTTGCGCATTGCACCGCACTTTTCGGGCCAGCTGGCGGTCTTTTTTCTTTTGAAAAAAAAATTTCGGGAATGGATTTCAACACAAGTAATTTTGACCAATATTTTCCAGCATGAAAAACGCGCCCCCGCATGGACCAGCCGCAGACAGGTGCCGCCGAGGAAACTGAACTTTCGGGCAAACGGGCTTTCAAACAGGATTTCCAGGATCACGCATTGAAGGTACACGCGGAGCATGGCCTGTTTTTGCAGCGCGAGGTGGGGCGGGAAATGTTGGGCAATCTGTTCGAGCGAGATCATGTTTCGAGGAATTTTTGCAGGCCGAGCCATCGTTTTTCGAGGGTCGGCGAGCTGATATGGGCGAGGTAACCGGCCACCCGGGCGCGGTCGAGGCGGGCGTTTATTTCCTCCTTATTGAGCCTAAGTGATTGAAAATCAATGGGTTCGAGCAGGCGCGGGTTGAAATAAAGCACGTCGAGCAATGTCTTTTCAGGGTCCGAGATCAGGAAGCCCGACTCTGCCCGGTGGCCAAAAAAAAGCCGGGGCTGTACTGACCGATAGCTGAAACTTCCGACCGCCGTCTCCCACTCGGCGGGCTTTCCGGTCGTGATGGAGGTCAGGCTGAACACACTTTCGGGGATGAAATTGTAATGCCGCATAGCCGTTTCGAGCGAAATACAGGACGGCGTTTTCAAGCGGTTGGCCATGAAAAACAGGTCGGCCTCCGTTTTCAGCGCATCAGGAAAAGCGTACCAGCGGTTGCGCAACTTGATGAGATAGCCCTTTTTTTGCCAATTGACGAGGTTCACCATATTGAAACCAGCCCATTCTTTCTCGATGTCGCCCGTCGAAAAGACCTTTTGGGAAAAGAAGATGTTCCTGAATTCAAAAAAATTCATTCCTGTTTTTTTGCAAAAATATAAACTTTTCGGAAAATATTTCAAATCTCTCCCTTCCGCACCGCCCCCGGCGCAACGCCAAAAACCTCATGGAACGCCCGCGAAAAATAGTTCGGGTCCGAAAAACCGACCTCGTAGGCGGTTTCCGAGACGTTCAGTTCGGTCGTTTTCAGCAGTTCCATCGCTTTTTCGAGCCGCATCCGGCGGATGAAAAGTGTCGGGTTTTCGCCCGTCAGGGCTTTCAATTTTCGGAAGACCTGTGTGTGCGAAAGGCCCGCGGCGCGGCAAAGGTGGACGATGCCGAGGTCCGAATCGCCCATTTTTTCCAGGATCACCTGCCTTATTTTTTGCAAAAAAAGGTCGTCGAGCGTGGGTGTACCGGCGGTTTAAGCCGCCCGGTTTTGCGGTTGCGGGCGGGGGGGGTAACCGCCCGGACGGGTACGGTGCTGCAAATTT
>JANOQP010000332.1:0-2796 GCA_031414895.1 Saprospirales bacterium | reverse complement strand
CCGCCGCCGCGATAGCAAAGCGTGCAGCCGATGATTTCTCAAAAAAAACGCCCGAAAAACCGCGTTTTGTGGCCGGTTGCATGGGGCCGCTCAACCGGACGCTCTCGCTCTCGCCCGACGTGAACAACCCAGGTTTTCGCGCTGTGACCTTCGACGAGGTGATGAACGCCTATCTCGAACAGGCGCGCGGGCTTTGGGACGGCGGCGTGGACGTGTTTTTGGTGGAGACGATCTTTGACACATTGAACTGCAAGGCGGCCATTTTCGCGCTCGAAACCTTGTTCGAGGAAAAGGGCGAAAAGCGGCCCGTCATGATTTCCGGCACCATCACTGACGCTTCGGGGCGCACGTTGAGCGGTCAAACGGCGGAGGCTTTTTGGATCTCCGTCAAACACGCGCGGCCTTTTTCGGTCGGTTTCAACTGTGCGCTCGGCGCGGAAGAAATGCGCCCGCACGTCGAAACTTTGGCGCGGATGGCCAATTGTTTTGTCTCGGCCTACCCGAACGCGGGGCTGCCCAACGAGTTCGGCGAATACGACCAGACGGCCCACGAAATGTGCGGTTTTATCGAGGAATTTGCCGCAAGCGGCCTCGTGAACATCGTTGGCGGTTGCTGCGGGACCACGCCAGAGCATATCAAACATATCGCTGACCATGTCGGGAAATTCGCGCCGCGCAAACCAGCTGAAACCTCGGAATACACACAACTGTCTGGTTTAGAGCCACTTATCATCACCGAAAACACCAACTTCGTCAATATCGGCGAGCGGACGAACGTGACCGGCAGCCGCAAATTCGCGGAGCTGATCAAAAACGGCAACCTCTCCGACGCGCTCGCCGTGGCCCTCCAACAGGTCGAGGCCGGCGCACAGATCATTGACGTGAACATGGACGAGGGGATGCTCGATTCGGAGGTCGCGATGCGCGATTTTTTGAACCTCGTTGCCGCCGAACCGGATATCTCGAAGCGGCCGATCATGGTCGATTCGTCCAAGTTCCATGTCATCGAGGCGGGCTTGAAAACCATTCAGGGCAAGGCCGTCGTCAATTCGATTTCGATGAAAGAGGGCATCCCAAAATTCATCGAACAGGCCCGGATTTGCCAAAAATATGGCGCGGCAGTCGTCGTCATGGCCTTTGACGAAGAAGGGCAGGCCGATACGATTTCACGAAAGGTGGAAATTTGCGCCCGCGCCTATAAAATCTTGACGGAGGAGATCGGTTTTGACCCAACGGACATCATTTTCGACCCCAATATTTTCGCCGTAGCTACGGGAATTGAGGAGCACAACGAGTACGCGATCAATTTTATCGAGGCCACGCGGCAGATAAAAGTGCGCTGCCCGGGCGCAAAGATCAGCGGCGGCGTGTCGAACATTTCGTTCAGTTTTCGGGGCAACAACAAGGTCCGGGAGGCAATGCACGCCGCATTTTTATATCATGCGACAGCGGCCGGTATGGACATGGGCATCGTGAACGCGGGGATGCTCGAAGTCTATGAAGACATTGACCCTCAACTACTTATAAAAATTGAAAATGTACTTTTCAACAAAAACCCGGACGCGACCGAGGAACTCACCGCCTTCGCCGAAAACATAAAAGGCAACGGTGGCCGGGCCGTCGAGGAGGAGGAACTTTGGCGAAAAGAGCCCGTCGGGAAGCGCATCGCACACGCGCTCGTTCGCGGAATTGACAAATTTATCGAGGCCGATACCGAAGAAGCGAGGCTCCTCTACCCTGCCCCACTCGAGGTCATCGAAGGCCCGCTGATGGACGGCATGAACATCGTCGGCGACCTTTTCGGGAGCGGGAAAATGTTCCTCCCGCAGGTCGTCAAATCAGCGCGGGTGATGAAAAAAGCGGTCAATTATCTCACGCCGTTCATCGAGGCCGCGAAAATGGGCGAGATAAAAGCAAAGGGCAAGATCTTGATGGCAACCGTCAAGGGCGACGTTCACGACATCGGGAAGAACATCGTCGGGGTGGTTTTGGGCTGCAACAATTACGAGATCGTGGACCTCGGCGTGATGGTCTCCGCCGAAAAAATCCTCAAAGCGGCGCGTGAACACAATGTCGATATCATCGGTTTGAGCGGCCTGATCACACCGTCGCTCGATGAGATGGTTTATATGGCGAAGGAAATGCAGCGGCAAAATTTCAAATTGCCGCTCTTGATCGGCGGGGCGACGACTTCCAAAACGCATACTGCCGTCAAGGTCGAGCCGCAATATTCGAACGGCCCAGTTGTCCATGTTTTGGACGCAAGCCGGGCGGTCGCGGTCGCAGGCGCACTGCTCAATGAAGACCGCGCGGTTTATGATGCCTATATTAATGGTGTAAAAAAAGACTACGAAACCGTCCGGGTGCTGCGCGGAAACCGTCAATCGGTCAAAAAATACCTGACTTTGAAACAGGCGCGGGCCAACAAACAGGTAATCGATTGGGCAAATTATGTGCCGCCGGTGCCGACCTTTTTGGGGACGAAGGTTTTTAAAAATTACGACCTCGAAACAATCGCCAACTATATCGACTGGACGCCATTTTTTCAAAGCTGGCAATTGGCGGGGAAATTCCCTGATATTTTGACGGATGAGATCGTGGGCGTGGAGGCAAAAAAATTGCTCGTCGATGCAAAATCCATGCTCCGCCGGATCATTGACGAAAAATGGTTGGAGGCGCGGGCGGTCATCGGTTTTTGGCCCGCCAACTCGGTCGGGGATGACGATATTTTGCTTTTTGAGGATGAAAAACGGGATCAAATATTGACGAGGATGCACCATTTGCGGCAGCAAAACC
>JANOQP010000331.1:0-1790 GCA_031414895.1 Saprospirales bacterium | reverse complement strand
CTCCAGTTCGACCGTTTTGACGAGGACCTTTGGGCCATCGACACGAACAAACTGGCCGAGGGCGCGGCTTTTTTGGAAAAAAAATACCCCGATTTCGCGCCGCTCCTTTTCAGCAGGATCCTCAAAAACCCGCAAAACCCGAAAGAAACGACCGCCCAGATCCTCGGTTCGCTCGTCCTGCCGCCCGAAATGAGGGCCGTGCGCGACTCGGTCAACCAAATCATCGGCGATTTTTCAAAAGAGAAAACAGCGCTGGCCAGGCTTTGCCAATTTCATCAATATTATTTCCCCAACAAACCCGTTCCGCGCTTTTTGGCGGTCAATACGGGCTACGGTTTCGGCGTTTTCCCGGTCAGCGACAGCCTTTTTTGCATCTCGACGGAGTTCTTTTTGGGCGAAAACCACCTGGCCTATCGGCAACTTTTGGAACTGCCCGACTATATCCGCGCCCGGATGGATAAAAAATACCTCACCGCGCAGGTCGCCGAATCGCTCGCTGCCGACCTCGCCGGGCCGCCTGCCGGACGGCGGCTCTTGGACGAAATGCTCGCCAACGGCAAAGCCAGTTTCATCAAAGAATGCCTGATCCCCGAATCGCCGGACTCGATAAAATGGGGCTTTCCGCAAATTCAAATGGTTTGGTGCCAGCAAAACGAACTGGAAATCTGGTCGTACATTTTGCAGGAAAAACTCCTCTATTCGACCGACCACGAAAAATGGAAAAAGCTCACAGGCGAAAGCCCGAACGCCGGGGACAGCCCGCCCGCGCTCCGCGAGGCACCGGGCCGTGTGGCCAATTGGCTCGGCTACCGCATCGTTTTGGCGTGGATGCGGCGGCACCCGAACGCGACCATCGACGAACTTTTGGCGCAAAAAGACCCGCAGCATTTTTTGGGGGCGGCGCGGTACAAACCGAAAAAATAGAAGGTAAAAGTCAAAAGGTAAAAATCAGGCACCAAAAACCATCGCCGACAGCATCCGATGGAAATGGTGGACCCCCATTTCCATCGTCGGTGAAAAACGCCCCTCGACATAGAAACGGCTTTTTGTCCCGACCTGGACGCGCTCGACGACTGCCTCGTCCTCCATTTCGATACGCTGCAAATCGCCGCCCGCGCCGAGGCCGAGCTTCGTTTTATCGTGGACAAAACTGCGAAAACTGACCTTCGACAGCCCTTTTTCGATAGGCCGCACGATGTTCAAAGAGAGGCCCCACGGGTAAAAATTGAACATCATATTTGGGAAGGCCCAGAAATAATAGCCCGATATTTTTTGCCCAAAATCGGGGTGCCCCGCGGGCAAATCAAAGCAATGTTCGCCGCCCCGGCTGATGCCGACCTGCACGTTCGAGCGCGAAAAAAGCTCCGTCCGGTAGTCGGCCCAGCTCAATTGTTCGGCCAATTTTGGGTGGACAAACGGGATGTGAAAACCCTCCAAATAGTTGTCGCAATAGAGCGCCCAATGCGCTTTGACCAAATAATCTTGCGAGCGCGACGGGTCGGCCACGAAGTTTTCGATGGGCAAATGGCCGATTTTGGCCTCCATCCCGTCCACCAGTTCATCAAAAGCGAAGGCGGGGAAAATACTCGTGAAATAGAATTGCCGCCATTTTCGGAGGGCAATTTGGGTCAGGTCGTCCCGCTCGGTCGGGAAATCGGCCATGCCCTCCGACTTCGGCATCGCCCGAAAACAGCCGTCCTGCCCGAACCGGCGGCCATGATAATTACAGACGATCTCGCGCCCAATTTTGCACGGGTGCTCGACCAACAGGTTGCCGCGCAGATCGTCGA
>JANOQP010000330.1:0-3529 GCA_031414895.1 Saprospirales bacterium | reverse complement strand
GGTTGTCGATAGCGCGAAAAATCAAATATCGTATCTCGTAAATCGTATCTCGTAAATCAAAAAATAGATAGCGCGACGGCAATTGCCGGGTCAATATACTGTTCTGCGAAAGTCCTAATTTAAAAAAGCAACCACCAACCAACCGACTGTTTTCAACCTTTTTACCACAACCTTTTTTTAACCATTTTCAGACATGATGATTTTGCACCGAACAAAGCTCACGCCCTTTTTTGGGCTTCTTTTTTTAATCTTTTCGACCTTTTCGCTGCTCGCCCAAAAGCCCCGCACCGGCATGGTCGTCGACCGCGCCCAGTACAAAGCGACCCCCTACAAAGCCAAACTTTCGACCCGCAGCTTCAAATCGATGCCCGCGAAAGCCAGCCTCGAAGCCTTCTGCCCAACCCCCGGCGATCAGGGCGAATACGGAACTTGTGTCGCATTCGCCGCCGCTTACAGCATGCGCACCATCATGTGGGCCAAACAATTTGATGTTCGCGACCGCTCGAAAATCAACTCGATGCGCTTTTCGCCTTCCTTTATTTATGAAAAAATAAAGAACGAGGGCGACACCGATTGCCAGGGTGGCTCCAATCCGATATTGGCCTGCGAACTGATGAAACTTGCCGGTGTGCCGCGCATGAAATCGGTGGATTACGCGAGCTGCATCCCCGAAATCGACTTCGATGACCTCCTCGAAGCCCTCGATTACATCATCGACGATTACCAGACCATCTGGGATATCGACCTCGGCACCGCCGACGACAAAGTGAATGCCACCAAAAAGGCACTTTCGGAGGGCTTCCCCGTCCTTTTGGGCATGATGGTCCCAGAAAGTTTTTACAGCCCCGGAAAGGTTTGGCACTCGCCCGAAACCGACGGCGGCCCGAGCGGAAAGCACGGCCTTCACGCGATGTGCGTCGTCGGTTATGACGACACAAAAGAGGGCGGCTGTTTCCGCGTCATGAATTCATGGACTGCCGAATGGGCCGACGGCGGCTTCGTTTGGATACCTTATAAGGAGTACGGCGAGTACGCGTTGCTAGCTTTGCAGGCCTATTCGCCCCGCGTCGAGGAGCCAGAACCGGCGCCAGAACCCGCGCCCGTCAAAGACGAAGAACCCGTTGTCGTCGAGCCCGAACCCGCCCCAAAACCAGCACCCAAGCCACTTCCAAGAGTGGAAACCTTGCTCGCCGGCAGCGTCGAATTTTCGACCAACACGGGAGCGGCGATGAAGGCCAGCCGAGTCCTCACCCGCAACCTCGTCGTCGAGGAAGAGGACGATGATAAATCTGGCGCCGATGGCGAAGATTTGGTGGCCTATCGGATGGACGATTCGTATGCGTCCGGGACCAAATTTCGATTTTATGTGAACACGAACACCGAGGCGTATATCTATGCTTTTGCGACTGATTTGACTGGAAAAGTCAATAAAATCCTGCCTTTTGACGATTTGATGTCGCCGCATATCGGCCCAAATTCGACCGTCGCGTTCCCGTCGGACACCAAAATCGTGAAAATGGATGCCAACAAAGGCACCGATTATATGCTCATTTTGTACTCGACGGCGAAGCTCGACGTGAACGATGTTTTACAAAAAATGCAGTCCGCCCGCGGAGGCCTTTCGTCCAAAATGCGCGCCGCCCTCGGCAACCGCCTCCTCGAAAAAGGCGACGTAAAATACGACCTCAACAAAATCGGCTTCGAGGTCGGTGCCGTCCAACACGGCGGTGTAGTGCCGCTCATGGTCGAAATTTCCCACCAATAATGATGGCCAAAACGGCCTTTTTGTTGCTCGCCTTTATCGCGTTGCGCCCGACGATTTGTCCGGCGCAGCGCAGTGATGGGCGGCAAGTGATGGAACTGGCCAAGCTCTACGAGCGGGCGCAAGACTCCGCTTTTTTGCCGGGGAACAATGTCCGGCGCGTCGCTTTTTTGATTGAATCAAATGAAAAAGGGCGCGCGGTTTGGGGCAATTTGACCGAAATCGACTCCGCTTCGCGCCAATCTGCCGACTATTTGCAGACCGCTTTGACCATTTACGCGACTGTCGCGGAGGCCGATTTTTTGGAAAAAGACACGGCCCGCGCCCGCCTATTTGCCCTCCAAAAACGAGTGAACGCGTTCGGGCCGAGTGGTTTTCCACTGCGTTTCTCGGTTTTGGGCAACACGGTCAGCATTCAATTCAAAGATGTCGCGCCCGATTTGCGACTTTTTTACTCGACACTTTTGCCGTTTTGCTCGTGCCGTGAAAAGCGCGGTTTGGCAAACCACCTCGATTCGATTGGCGAAAAAGAGCTGTCGAAAACGGCGCGGCGGCGGGTCTGTTTTTTATTAAAAAAATGTAACTGTTTAGGACGGGCTTGTAACGGCCGGCTTTAGCCGCCGATTTTGTGCTTATTGGAGATTTACCGCCAAATAAACCTTCCTGAATCGACGATTTCATATCAATCTCCCTAAATCTCACACAAAACGGCGGCTAAAGCCGGCCGGTACAGCCCTGTCCTAAATAGTTACAAAAAAATAAGGGCTGTCGGCTTTCTTTACTTTCTAAAAATCACCTTTTTAAAACATCAACCGAGATGAAAAACTTCCTTTTTGCTGCATTTTTCAGCCTTTTCGCCGCCCTGCTCGCCGCCCAATCGCCCGAACTCCGCATCCCTACGGCGCACGCCTGTGCCGATTTTTCGTTTTCAAAAGATGACAAAACGGCCATTACCATCGGCCAGAACGAGGTGAAAATTTGGGACATGAGCGGCCCGTTTTTGCTCAAAACCCTTGTCTGGATAGGCCTTGACACGCTGTACGCGAAGGACGTTTTTTTCACGCCCGACCAACAGCGGGCGATCATTCATGCGAACGACAATATCCGGTTCATCAATTTGCGGTCACTCGAATTTGAGAACACCCGTTTCAAAATCCCGGAAGCGGGCAGCATGGCACTTTCGCCGGATGGAAAAACACTCATTTCGTTCCTTTTTGGGGAAAAAGGGACCCTCCAAAAAACGGACGTGGCCACGGGCAAAACGACCAAGCTCGCCGACGTGACCTTGAAGGACCGGGAATTTCCCGACGGCATCGGCGCAAGCATCGACGTGGAAATCAGCCCAGACGGCTCGAAGGTTTTGTGCAACGGATTTGAGCGCAACGGCATCCTTTTCGACGCGGCAACGGGACGGGTCTTGAAAAAATTTAATGCGCCGTGGCCGCTTTTTTTCCTGCCGAACGGCAATATTTTGACCTCGACCTATCTCGATTACGACCGCGAAACGGTAACACAGCCGAACCCGCGATACCTGATCGAGGAGGTCGAAACGACCAATTTCAAGACGCTGCGGAAGACCAATTTTACGTTCAAAACGGATGACCTCGGCGAAGACTACGGGACTATTGTGCACATCTCGCACGACCACCTCAACCGCGTTTTGTATTCCTGCAACGGAAAATTTCATGTTTTTGAGGCAAAAAACTGGGCGATGTCGTCGCGGCGCGGCTTTGAAAAAGATGGAAATTTTGCCATGACCAACGGGGG
>JANOQP010000329.1:0-11637 GCA_031414895.1 Saprospirales bacterium | reverse complement strand
AATGATGAATGCTGAATGAAGAATGCAGAATTTGGGGGTCTGAAAAGGTTAGTTGCGGGGGTCGGGGGTTTCTTTCAAAAAAACTAAGTTCAAGTTCAAAAACAAGTTCAAATTCAAAAGCCGCTCCCCAAAACAGCGGGTGTCATCGGGAACGGCTTTTTGAATTTGGATAAGACTTTCGCAATCGAGCGAACTTGCCGCAAAGACGCAGAGAACGCAGAGTTTTGAACATAAACCTTTGCGCCCTCTGCGTCTTTGCGGCAGTTTTAATTTAAGCCGCCGCTTTTTCAGCCGCCGTCTTCCTTTTGCGCCGCGTCTTGAACATCTCGACGACCTCTTTTTCGTCCAAAAACCCAATCTCGGTGAAGTTGTAGGCGACGAATTTTTTGATGTCCTGATAGTCCTTGCTGCGCTTGTCGGTGTACCGTTTTTGCAGTTCGGCGACGAATTTCATGGACACCTTTTCGATGCTCTGGTTGAAGTGCTGGTTGATGAACAGGTTCATGTAGAGCGAAAAAATCTTCCAGCTCTCGAAATAATCGCCGTATTCGCCCGTGCGGAGGCCCTCGATGAGGCGGATGAAATATTTCAAAATGAGCTGCCGCAAGCACTCGTTCTCCGGCGAAAGGCCCTCGTGGGACAGGTAAAATGCCCTCACCGAATCGATCACATCGGGCGAAACGTATCCTTTCGTGTGGACCTCGTCCGAGAGGTTGTAAAATTCGGTCAGTTTGTCGGCGGTTTTTTTGTCCAAAATGGCCGAGACGCGCCAATCGCAAGCCTCACCGAGCGGCAAACCTGCCTTATAAAGTTCGATCTGGAAGGTGAAATATTTCTCCACAAAACGCGGCATTTCGCGGCGCACGAGGTTGAAAACAGTCTTCAACTCGGCCGTTTCGCCTTTTCCGAGTTCGAAAAAATTGGCGTAGAGCGAGAGCATTTCGAGGTGCTCCTCGGTTTTTTGAAAATCCGGGTTGGTGATGAACGCCTGTATTTTCGGGACGAGAGAGGCGTTGTCCACGCCCTTTTCGACCCGTTTCATGATAAACTGCCGAAGGGCCGACCATCCGGCCTTCATCTCGCCCGCGCCCGTCGGGAAGTCGGCGGAGAAATAGATCTCGTTCTTGAACTGGTTTGCGTAGCGCGTATAGGCAATCTCGCGGTCTTTAAGGTCGCGGTACTTGTCGATTTTTTGGCTTTGCAGGAAATAGCGGATCCGCTTGTTTTCCATCAACGTGAGCAAGCTCGTGATCCAAATGTCCGACGAGAGCATGAAACCGATCTGGATGGTCTGGCCGATGCGCTTTTTGAGCTGCTCGAAATTGGCCGACTGGCAGATCGCCAAAAGCACCTGCTTGAAATGGTCGTTGGGCCGGACGTATTTATATTGATTGCTCGTTTCGCCGCGCAAGACCGACCAACCGAGCACGCGCGGCAGGTAAAGCCCCTCAAAATCGGGCTCCAAAAGACGCTTTTCAAAAGCCTCCAATTGCAGCGGGGCCTCTGCGGAAATCAGGTGGTGCGCCTCCGAAATGGCCGGCTCGTATGCCTGCACGAGGTTTTTGTAGAGCTCCTCGTCCTCTTCCTCGAGGTATTGGGCGAGGGTGTCGGAGGCTTGGATATGTTGCGCCAGCGTGTCGAGATGGGTGGCGTAGCGGTCTTCTAATTTCAACATTTCTGATAAAATTTTACTCTTTTATAAATCGAAACCTGGCAGCGCAACTAAGGCCCTGCCAGGTTCGACAAACAAACAATTAGGAAACAGTGGCGAAAGTAGAAACCCCCGCGATCATTTCATCCAAAAATTATTTTAGGCATCGGCCTTTTTTTCTTCGTCATCGCCAGCGGCAACTTCGGCGGTTTCCGCAACGACTTCGGCGGCTTCCTCAACGACGGGAGCAGCAGCTTCTTCAACGACCTCAACGGCTGGTTCGACAACTTCTGCTGCAACTTCCGCAACTGCCTCGACAACCGGAGCGGCGGCTTCTGCGACCACTTCCTCAACCGCTTCGACGGCTGGGGCAGCCACTTCAACTACTGCCTCGACGACCGGGGCGGCAGTTTCTGCGACTGGTTCACCCTGCTCGATCACCGCTGGGGCGACATAATCAGGGACATCGGCGAGGGGTGCGGGGGGAACTTCCTTCACTTTTTTCGGCTGGACCTTTCCGTTCGCTGCGATATAATGGGCCTTTTTGGCATCAGCGGTTTTGGCTTTTGCCTGTTCGACCGAGCCGTCCTTCACTTTGAGCCATGCGGCGAGTTTCTCCTCGGCCTGCTCAACGGTGAGTGCGCCTTTTTTCACGCCCTCCATGAGGTGCTTGCGGAGCAAAACGCCTTTGTAACGGAGGATCGCGCGGACCGTATCCGTCGGCTGAGCACCTTTGAGAAGCCAGTCATAGGCGGTCTCGGCGTTGAGATTGATGGTTGCGGGCTGGGTGAGCGGGTTGTAGGTACCGATTTTCTCGATGAACTTCCCGTCACGCGGGGCCCGAGAATCGGCGGCAACGATATGATAAAAAGGCGCTTGTTTGCGACCTTTGCGTTGCAGACGCAGTTTTACTGCCATGTTTTTATGAAAAATTAGATGAAAAAATCAGCCCGGCTACCTTGCACGCAAGCACCGGGCTTTTAAAGCGGCGCAAAAGTAGCCAAATAATCCACCAATTTTACCCTTCTTTCCATCCAAAAACTTTTTTTTCAAAAATGAAATTCTTTTCCCGACCGATCCTTGCCCTCCTTTTTTCGGCCTTTTTGGGCCAATCCCTTTTTTCCCAAAACATTTCCGGCACCATAAACGAGTATGCGAAAATAACGGCAATGGACACCTGCACGGGCCAATTGACGGTCGGTTCGACGGCGGGTTTTCAGCCGGGCATGGCCGTTATTTTGATCCAGATGCAGGGCGCGTCGGTCAGTTCGGGCAACAATTCCGATTTTGGGAAAATCAACGCCATCAACTCGTGCGGCCTTTTTGAGGGAAACGAGGTCGTGTCTGTCGTGCCGCCATCGACCGTTTTTTTGAAATTCAAATTGACCAATAAATACGATGTCGCCAACGGTGCTGTGCAATTGGTCAGTTTCCCGAAATATCAAAACGCGACCATCGCCGACACCTTATTTCCCAAAAAATGGGACGGTGCGACGGGTGGCATCCTCGCCATTTCCGCCCAAAAACTGACCTTCAATGCCCCCATCGACGGCAGCGGGCGCGGTTTCCGGGGCGCAGTTGCGACCACCATTTCGGGCAACAATTGCACTTGGACCAACCAGCAGGACGAGTTCACCTACGGCCCCAACAATTGGCGCGGCGCACTCAAAGGCGAGGGCATCGCGCCATTTTTCAACGATAAAGAGGCCGGGCGCGGCCCACAGGCCAACGGCGGCGGCGGCGGAAATGACCACAATTCGGGCGGCGGCGGCGGCGCGAACACCCAGCCCGGTGGCAAGGGCGGCAAAAACGACGAGCCCGCCAATTTCGGCTGCAAAGGCAACAATCCCGGCCTCGGCGGCCTCGCGCTGCCCGGCTCGGCCACGCGCCTTTTCATGGGCGGCGGCGGCGGCGCGGGCCACGGCAACAACAGTACCAACGGCAGCGGCGGTGCGGGCGGCGGCATCGTCATCGTCATCGCCGACTCCATCGACGGCACGACCGCTTTGAACCAGCTCCCCAACATTTGGGTGAACGGACGCGACGGCGACAGCAGCGCGGGCGATGGCGCGGGCGGCGGCGGCGCGGGCGGCACCATTTTTTTGCAGTTCAAAACGGCCATGTTCGGCATCGCCCTCAACCTGGCCGGAAACAATGGCGGCTCAAACGACGCGGGCAACCAGGACCGCTGTCAGGGCCCCGGCGGCGGCGGCGCGGGCGGGCGGGCATATTCCAGCCTCGGACTTGGGGCCGCCGGGGTCATCGGCTACGGCCTCTCCGGCGGCTCGCCCGGACAGGTTTTCAACTCAACAAATGGCTGCAACGGCAGTACGAACGGTGCGACGAAAGGTACAGATGGCGTTTTCACCCAAATTTCGATGGAAATCCCGGCCAGTCCCATCAAGTTCGGCCCGCTCACGGTCAATCAACAACCGCTCGACGTGACCGTTTGCGCGGGCGAAAACCGGGTGCTTTCCACGATGGCGTCGGGCAATGATTTCACCTATCAATGGCAGGTAAATACGGGCAGCGGCTGGGCCGATATTTTATCGGCGAACACCGATTTTGCGGGATCAAAAACGGCGATTTTGACGATTTTAAACACGAAAATTGCCCAAAACGGCCACAAATTCCGCTGCAAACTCCACCCGACCGCCTGTTCAACGACCGATGTTTTTTCGGAAATTGCGACGCTCACCGTGCTGGCAAAACCGGTCGTGGCCTTCGTTTTTTCAGTCAATAATTCGCTCCTCGCGACCTTCACCAACCTCTCGCTGAACGCCCAAAATTTCCTCTGGAACTTCGGCGACGGCACCCCGACCAGCACCCTCACGAACCCCGGCCACACCTATTCGATGCCCGGAAATTACACGGTCACGCTGACCGGCTGGAACAGCTGCGACACCATCGTTTTTACCCAAAACATCGTCGTCCAGTCCGCGCCGCTGGCCGGTTTTATGGTCGAAAACCCGGTTTTTGGCTGCGGGAATTCGGTCGAGGTTCAATTTCAAAACAGTTCTACGGGCAATATCACGGGGCAAAACTGGCAGTTCCCCGGCGGTGTCCCGGTTTCGAGCAACCAAGTTTCGCCGCTCATAACCTATTCATCCTCCGGGAGTTATACCGCAAAACTGACCGTGACCGGGGCCAGCGGCAGCACCAATTCGACGACCCAAAACTTCGATGTCGAGCTTGCGCAATTCCCGAACGCCAGTTTTACGGCCAGTTTGAACGGCAACTGGGTCACTTTCACGAACACATCGGTTGGCGGCGCAACCTATTTTTGGGACTTTGGCGACACGCAATCGGCCACGACTTTTGATGCCCTCCACGTTTTCCCGCAGGGCGGCGAATGGCTTATCACGCTCGTCGTGCAGAACGCTTGCGGCGCGTCGGTCTATCAACAGATCATCACGCTGCAATGGAGCGCGACCGATGATTTTGCCGAAAGGCACGGCTTCCGCGTCTTCCCGAACCCGTCAGATGGGCTGTTTTTTGTGGAAACAAAGGATGCGGCCTCGGCCAATTTTGGGCTGCAACTCGTTGATTTACAGGGCCGTATGCTTTTTGAAAAGGAAATTTATGACGAAAGGGCCGCGCTCGATTTGGTGGATCTCCCGCCGGGCGTTTATTTTCTGAAGATCACGGGCGCGGACGGGCAGGCGGTGCGGAGGTTGGTGAAGATTTGATCTATCTTTGTACAAATTTGCAGTTGAAAATTAAATTTGTACAAAAATCATGTTCATCCAACGACAGCTCGCAGAAAAAGCAAGACAGCTTTTCACGCATTTTCCCGCATTGATGATTACTGGCCCGCGCCAAAGCGGCAAGACGACGCTCATCCGCGAACTGTTCCCCGATTTGCCCTACGCCACGCTCGAGGACACCGACGTTCGGCGCCTTGCACTGGCAGACCCGCGCCATTTTTTGCAAAATTTCCCGAATGGCGCAGTCCTCGACGAAGTTCAGCGCACGCCCGAACTGTTCTCGTTTTTGCAGGGCATCATTGATTCGAAGCCCGATATCCGCTTCGTGCTATCAGGCTCTCAAAACTTTTTGCTCATGGAACAGGTCTCGCAATCGCTCGCCGGACGGGTGGCGGTGCTGCGACTGCTCCCGTTTTCAATGTCGGAGATGAAAAATGGGGGCCTGCCGATCCCTTCCCTGGAAGAGGTGATTTTCAACGGCGGTTATCCGCGCATATTGACGCAGGGCTTTAAACCGCCCGATTTTTTCACCTCCTACCTCGAAACCTACCTCGAACGGGACGTGCGCCAGCTCCGTCAGATTGGCAATTTGGAGCAATTCACCCGGTTCATCAGGCTTTGCGCGGGCCGGGTCGGACAGTTGCTCAATGCCAGTTCATTGGCGACCGATGCGGGCATCAGTACGCACACAGCCCAATCGTGGCTTTCGGTTTTGCAAGCGGGGCACCTGATTTTTTTGCTGTCGCCGCATTATCAAAACTTCAACAAACGGCTCGTCAAAATGCCAAAACTCTACTTCACCGACACAGGTCTCGCCTGCAATTTGCTCGGCCTCGAAACGCCGCGCCAACTGACGACCCATTTTGCCAAAGGCCCGCTTTTTGAGAACCTCGTGCTGCTCGAACTGCTCAAAAAGCGGTTTGGGGAAGGCAAAAGCAGCAACCTCTATTTTTGGCGCGACAACCACGGCCATGAAATTGACGGTCTCATCGAGTCGCCCGAACGCCTCCTTCCGCTCGAAATCAAGTCGGGCAGCACGATGAACATGGGCTGGTTCGATGGATTGAACTATTGGAACAAACTCGCGGGCCAAACCGACCCGCTGGCGGGCTGTGTGGTTCATGGCGGCGACACATCGGTGGGCACCTCCTTTGGGCGGCTTGTTTCATGGCGAGACCTGGATTCAATTTCTGCTTTTTGAACAAAAAAAATCGGAACGGCTGGCCATCTTCATTGATGGCCAGCCGTTTTTGGTTGAGCGCGGCCCAATCATCCCTCGGTCGCAACAAGTATAGGTTTGAAAAGAAGTGCAAAACCTACCCTTTTTTTTGCCAAATTCAGGTTCGCTTTTTTTTCCATCTTTACCGCTCGAAACGAAAATCACCGAACCGCCGCCGAACACGATGCCCGAATTTGTCCCAGTTCCCGAAAAAACGTTCATCATCTACTCCCACGAGGACGAACGAGAAGTTGCGCAGCTTGAAAAGTTCCTCGACCCATTGGTTGAAGATGGGACGATTGCCATTTGGCGCGACCGGAAAATCGAAATTGGCACCGACTGGGACAAGGCCATCAAAAAGGAACTGGAAGCCGCCGACATCATCCTCATCATGGTCAGTGCGGACGCGCTCGCATCAAAATATATCAAAAGCACGGAGTTTGAAATTTCACTTCGCCGCCAAGCCGCGCACGAGGCAATTGTTGTCCCCATTATTGTGCATCCCTGTATGTGGGAACGGACTAAATTGGGCAAGATCCAAGCCCTTCCCCTCGATGGCCGACCAATCAGCGAGTGGGACAATCAGCGCACCGCTTTCAATTCAATCGCAAATGGCCTTGCCAAAAAGGTCGACCAATTGAGGGCCGACCGCCAAGCTCACAAAGTGGCCATTTCCCGTGAATTGGAAGAAACCGACCGCATCAAAGCAAAAACCGCCGCCGCCAAACTCCGCACCGCCGAACTTGAACACCTCGCAAATGAGGCCGAGGCCGAAGAGGAAAGGCAAAAAGCGGCCCAACGGAAACTCGACGAAATAGCCGCCCGCAAAAAACGCGAGGCCGAAGAAAAGGCCGAGGCCGAGCGAAAACGCCGCGAAAAAGACCCCTTCCACGATCAAATGATCCTCATCGAGGGCGGCACTTTCCAGATGGGCGACCTTTTTGGTGAGGGATATGGGTCGGAAAAGCCCGTCCATGAGGTCACGCTCTCCAATTATTATCTGCAAAAAACCGCCGTTTCACAGGCGTACTGGGTCAAAATCATGGGGTCGAACCCTTCCCATTTTAAGGGCGACGACCTGCCCGTTGATAATGTCAGTTGGGAAGACGCACAGACTTTCATCCAAAAACTCAACGACCTATCCGGTCAAAAATACCGCCTACCGACCGAGGCCGAGTGGGAGTTCGCTGCCCGCGAGCGCGGCAAAAAAATCCGTTTCGGAAATGGAAAGGACATCATCGACCCGGCGGAAATCAATTTTGACGCGGGGAAGGATTACAAGCAACCCTATTCGGTCGTTGGCGAGTATCGACAAAAAACCGTCCCCGTCGGTTCGCTTTCCAAAAACGCGCTCGGCCTTTTCAACATGAGCGGAAACGTTTGGGAATGGTGCGCCGATTGGTACGACAGCTACCCATCTTCTTCCCAGACAAATCCCACGGGGCCCAGTTCGGGCTCGTCGCGCGTGATCCGCGGCGGCGGCTGGGACTTCAACCCGCGGCTCTGCCGCGCCGCGAACCGCAACAACTACTCGCCGTCGTTCCGCAACTACTTTTTGGGGTTCCGCTTGGCGCGTTCCTTTTAGTCAGTTGGGTTCCTTTTGGTCTGCCTTTGAGCTAAAGAAGGATGGAGCTATGGCCATGCAGTCGGTTGGCAAGGAGGGAGGGACGACCGACGGCCAACCGGCTGCATGGCCATTGCGACTGTACGGGGTGTGGGCGCGGCCCGAATTGCGCCTGTGGCGCAAAAATTTTTTTTTGACTGATTTTTGCGCATTTTTGCAGCTGCTTTCCTTTGTTTTCCTTTTTTTCTTTTTTTTTGATCCAAAAAATAACTTAAAAGTTATTTTTGGCGTTTAATTTGCAGCCCTAATGAATCCATTCAACTTGGAGGTTTGGGATGATGAATCAAGATTTGTCACCTTTTATTCAGTTCGTTGGGAAGGCGATTCCGTGAACGAATCTGCCAAGTTTTTTATGCAATACGAAAATGACCCACGTTTTCAAGCTGCTTTTCGACAATTGGTTGGGCTTTTGTTTGATGAGATTGGGGACACGCATGGGGCGAAAGCCGTTTTTTTTAACCGGCGGGAGAACGATTTTAGTGGCTTGCCCGCAGCTTCAGCAATAGTCGGGAAGCTCAAGTTTGATTACCCCGGTTTTCCTTTCAGGTTGTATTGTTTGAGGCTGTCCAATAGTTTGGTCATATTGTTCGGGGGCGGGCGCAAAACCGCCCAAACGCCGCAAGCAAGCCCCGACCTTGCCCAAAAATTCGAGGATGCCAAATTATTTACGAAAAGGATAAAAAAGGCATTGAGCTCAAATCGTATTTTAATCTCCCCCTGCGGTCGTAAACTCCTCGACCGAAAAGGTAATCCCAGTTTCAAATTTGATTGACACTTAATAAATAGCACCATGGCCCGCGATCCAATCATCAGCCGCATACTTTCCGAGGTCACGCCCGAAGAAAAACAGTTCGTCCGCCTATATGCGCAGATTGTGCTGCGCATCCAGTATTTGATGGATAAAAAGGGGTGGACCCAAAAAGACTTGGCACGTAAGCTTGGCAAAGCGCCGCCCGAAATCAGTAAGTGGCTTCGTGGTGATCACAATTTTACGGTGCAGACCATCATAAAGCTCCAAGTCGAACTTGGCGAGGATATCCTTTTTGTGCCCATGCCTGCCTCCCAAAAAGCCGCCTCCGAAGAGGTGCAATTTGTTTCTTCCGCAAGTTTTGAGGCTGAAACGCGGCATCGCAACGTTCAGCCAGGTGCATCTCCTGCTCAATATGGCGGCAAGGTGGTGGCGATGCCAATACGTGATTACTCTTATGGAAATGTTGGCTCATGAATGCAGACAACGAAAACAAGCCTTTTTTGGCCGAGGATCTGGATTTTCAGGCTTTTCACCTGCTTCGCGGCGAGGTGAACGGCGATTTCAGTTTTGACATTAACAAGGTAAAGCACTATCATTTCGAGGTGGATCATTCCGTTGAACTGAATGAAGACCAGACCGGTGCCAAAAGCAACCTCTCCGTTACCATTATTACTTCAAGTGATAATGCCCATGAGGCAACCGGCCGCTTTGATTTTGCGTTCCTTTTTGGGATTGAAAAAATCACCCATTTCGTCACGCCTGTTGGGCCCAATCTCTTTAGCCTTGACTACCCATTGGCCAATTCCATTGCTTCCATTAGCTATTCCACGGCGAGAGGCGTTTTGTTGACGCGCCTTCAGGGTACGTCTTTGAGGGCCTTTATACTTCCAGTCATGGATCCAAACAAATTGCTCAAGACCGAGCCCCAAAATTTGAAATTGGTGGATTGATTGCAGGTTGCGCAGCATTTTTTCCAAACATGTTTTTACAAGATAAAACGCCCCGTTGGCCTCAATGGGGCGTTTTTGGCAATCTTGGCCTGTTCAAAGTATTGACTGAACGCCGATATTTTCCGCATTAATATCAATGATCCGTCGGGTTTGGCCGATGTTGGCATACACGCCAACAAACTCTACGTTCGTGATTCTAATCCAAAAATTGTTGGCGGGGACGCCAACAACGGCCAAAAATGGACAAAAAAAGTCAACCTTCCAAAAACCCCCGAATCTCCCCCTCCGCCCGCCCAACCTCCCGCAGCAAAGCCAACTGGTTCCGCGCCCGGACCAAATTGTGCGCCGGAAAACTGGTTTTGTAATAGACATCGCCCGCCAAAAAATCGGTCAAAAAGCGGAGCGCCTGCTCAAAGATGATCCATTGACCGCCTGCGAACAGGTTTTCCCGCTCGATTTCGGTCAAAAAAGGGCCCGCGCCTTCCAAAAAACCACGGCACATGGCCTCGACGACGGGCAGGTTGAGCGTCATTTTTTCGGTTTCCGGGTCAATGTCCTCGGCCAAATTTGTCGCGAAGGACCGCATCATATCGCCAAAATCGGAGGGGATCGTGCCCGGCATGATGGTGTCCCAATCGATGACCGCGACAGCTTTTTTTGTGGAAATATCGAGCAGCACGTTGCCCGCTTTTGGGTCGTTGTGCGTTGCGCGGATGGGGAGTTGTCCGCTTTTTTTCAATTGAAATAGGTGTTCGAACAGGTGTTTTTGGGCAAAAAGTGCGGCAATTTCGGGTTCGGCCAGCGCATTTCGACCGACAGGGTTTTTTGAAAAAACGTCCTCAAAAACCGCCCATCGCCGCTCCGTGTCATGAAAACCAGGGATGGTCTCGGCCAGTTTTTCGGCGGGGAAATCGGACATTTTTTCCAAAAAAACACCGACAGCGCGGGCGGCCTCGAAGGCAATTTCGGGCGAGATTTTGCCTTCCGGTGAAAAAGTGTTTTTAAAAAAAGGGAAGGCGCGCCAAAAATTTCCGTCGCCGTCCTCAACCAAAAAACGGACGGCGTGGGTCGCCAATGGGCGCAGGAGCTTGAACGGATAGCTGCATTGTTTTAGATGGTCGTGAACGAGCATGGCGTTGCGCTGCACGGCCTCCGGATTGGTGAAAACGTGGTGGTTGATGCGCTGCAAAACAAACCTAAACTGCTGTCTTTCAACAAGATAGGTGTCGTTGATATGGCCATCGCCGAGCGGCGTGATGGTTATTTCGCCGGACATGGACGGCAAATACTGGAGGGCAATCTTGTGTTTTTCCATCAAAAAAATAAAGGTTTTATGGGCGGATCAATGCTGCCAAATCGGCCACTTGCCAAGCATCCTCCACCGAAAACGCACCCGATTTCGTCCGCCGCAGCGCGACTAAATGCCCGCCGGAACCGACCGCCGTCCCAAAATCGCGGGCCAGCGAGCGGATATAGGTCCCCTTGCCGCAAACGACCCGAAAATCAACATCAGGCAGCACGACCCGCGTGATTTCGAAGGCATCGATGCGGACGGGTCGGGCGGGCAGGTCGAGTTCCTGGCCGCTCCGGGCGGATTCGTAGGCGCGTTTTCCGCCGACTTTTATCGCCGAAAAAACGGGCGGGATTTGCATGATGTCGCCCAAAAACTGGGCGCGGGCGGCATCCAAAACGGTGTCATAGAGGTGTTCGGTCGGGAAGGTTTGGTCAACCTCCG
>JANOQP010000328.1:0-1574 GCA_031414895.1 Saprospirales bacterium | reverse complement strand
AAAGAAGCCTTGACGTGGCCATTGAGTTGATCCAAAAAACGGATTGGGACGATTCGACCATTGCACAAACTGTCAAATTAGAAGTTGGCGCCATCAGCACAATCCGCTCGATCAATGCTGAACACCCCGAAAATTGCAGGGAAATTGTCTTCAACCTTTTTTTTGCTGAAAAATAAAATGAGGTCACGATTGTCCGTGCAATACTTAAAGAAGACCCCGAAAATTTCAGCCAGTTGCTTAAAGAAAATTTCTTGCCCAAATACCGGAGGAAAATACTTGACAAGGAGTATTCCCTTAAATAACATTGGATAGCCACCTGCTTACCAGCTTTTTCGCAGCTCAAAAAAAAACACCCTTTCACCGTCGCCGGGAAAGGGTGTTTTTTTTATCTCAAAAAGAAAAAATCAATCAAAAACGGAGCGCGAGGTTGGCATTGAGCAAAGTGCCCAATTGGCTGAACTGCGAACCATTGTAGCCGAGGATATCATAGCGGCCGCTGAAGCCGAGGAAGCCGCGGAGAAGGCTTTTGTCGGCTGGGTTTGCGATGGCCGCAGCACCTTCTGCATCGATTGCAACGAGGTCCCATTTCGGGAGGACGTTGAACAAGTTGTTGATGCCGAGCGAGAAAGTTGCCTTTTTCGTGATGTCGTAATTCAATTGGAGGTCGGTGACAACCGCTGGGTCGAACTCCGCTTTGATATGGTTCATGATGGCGCCACCGTTGTCCAGATCCTGGAATTTGGTCGGCCCGAACAGCGTGTTGTTGAGGGCGACGCCGAATTTGCCGAACTGGAAATCAAAGCCGAGGATGGCCTTGTATTTCGGGCGGCTCTCGGTGAGGAGCGAGCGAATCTGCGCGTTCAAAATGGTCGAACCGGCGGCGGAAATCGGCCCCGGATCTCGCGGCGCACCGACGATTTCGTTCACGAGGGTGATATTTCCGGCCAAATTGATGCCGAGACGGCCCTTGCTGCCGAGCATGATGTTGCGGTAATTGGCCACATAATCGATGCCGCTCGTGTTGGTTTCAATGCCGTTGATGAAGAACTGTACCGACACGAGGTCGCCCGCCTGCAGGATTTTGTAAAGGTCGGTGGTCGGGTCGCTCGAAGAAATCGAGGAGCTGTACACGACGCGGTCCTTGATGTTGATATTGTAATAATCGAGCGTGATATTGAAGTTTTTCGTTGGTGCGAGGCCAAGACCAAAGGTGTAATTGGTCGATTTTTCGGCCTTCAATTTCGGGATCTCCAGCAAACGCGCCGCGACGGAGCTGTTGTTGAAAAGACCTGAAAGCACAATCGTGCCGCCCGCAAACGATGCCTGTGTCGATTGCGCGAAGATCTGGTGGAGGCTCGGCGCACGGAAACCGGTCGAGTACGAACCGCGAACGGTCACTTTGTCCTGCGCGAGTTTGTAGCGGCTCGAGATCTTGCCGACGGTCGCTTTTCCAAAATCGGAATAGTTCTCGCTACGGATCGTGCCGTTGATCAAGAAGTTCGGCGTGATGTCGTAGATGGCATCCAAATATCCGCCAAAATTGAAGCGCGAATTGCTCCGTGCATTGGTCGGGT
>JANOQP010000327.1:0-3138 GCA_031414895.1 Saprospirales bacterium | reverse complement strand
CAAGTTTTGGGTTTCGAGTGCCGTCCGAAACCCGAGTTTTTAATATTTCACTTCCGTCAAAAACAAACCCTGCGGCGGCACGCTGATGCTCCGGCGGAGCGGTCGCTGGGTTTCGAGGGCGGCGCGGACCTCATCGAGCGACAACTTTTCGTGGCCAATTTCGAGGCACATTCCGACCAAAAGCCGCACCATGCCGCGCAAAAAACGGTTGGCGGAGATGGAAAAAACGAGCATTTCGCCCTCCTGCCTCCATTCGGCGCGGCGGATTTGGCAGGTCGTGGTGGTCGCGCTGCCGTCCGTTTTGCAAAAAGGGGCGAACTCCGTGAAATTTAAAAGCAACTGCGCGGCGGCGTTCATTTTTTCGAGATCTGCATTTTTGGCGAGCGGATTTTGCCAAGCGGTCTCGCGCAAAAACGGGTTTTTCACCAAAGAAATATGGTATTCATAGCTCCTTTCGACCGCGCCGAAACGGGCATGGGCATTATCGCCGATTTTGAAAATGGACAAAATGGCAATATCATCGCCAAGCAAGGCATTCAATCCGCGAACTATTTTTTCGCAATCAAAATCTTCTTCAAAATCAAAATGGGCGACATAAAACCGGGCATGAACCCCAGTGTCCGTCCGCCCGCAGCCGGTTATCCCGATTTTGTTTTTCAATAAAATGGACAATGCGCCCTCGATTGCGGCCTGCACAGAGGGCTGTTTCGGCTGTCGCTGCCAGCCGAAAAAACGGGTGCCGAGGTATCGGAGGGTGATGAAATAGCGCATTTTTTTGATTGATGAACATGGGTTGAGCGGGACAAATTTCAACCAATGCCCACCAAAACAGCTTTTTTCCCAAAAAAAACTACCGTTCGGCGCGAAAACCCCAATTAGTTTTTGACTTTCGCCTTTGCGAATTTCCGCGCATTTTTTTACTCTTTTCAAAAGCGAAACAACCATGCTCAGCAAGCTTTCCACGACAGATTACGTCATTTTTTTGCTCTATTTCCTCATCGTTTCGATGTACGGTTATTGGATCTACCGCAAAAAACGGGGCAATGAAAACACGGCCTCCGACTTTTTTTTGGCCGAAGGGTCGCTCACTTGGTGGGCCATCGGCGCGTCGCTCATCGCATCGAACATCTCGACCGAACAGATCGTGGGGATGTCCGGCTCCGGTTTTGCGATGGGACTGGCCATTGCGAGCTATGAATGGATGGCGGCGGCGACGCTGCTGGTCGTGGCGATTTTTTTCCTGCCGATCTATTTGCGGAACAAGATCTACACGATGCCCCAGTTTTTGACCCAACGTTACAACGGCACGGTGGCGATGGTGATGGCGGTTTTTTGGCTGTTGGTGTTCGTTTTTGTCAATTTGACCTCGATTTTGCACCTCGGCGCCAACACGATCTCGACGATGACGGGCTTTAATTATTCGTTTTGCATTTATGGTTTGGCCGTTTTCGCCATTTTCATCACGCTCGGCGGCATGAAGGTCATCGGTTATACCGACGTGATCCAAGTGTTGGTCCTGATCATCGGCGGCTCGGTGGCCACTTGGCTCGCGCTCTCGAAAGTGGCCACGATGGGCGGCATGAGCGGTGCGCTCGACGGTCTTTCGGTGCTCCGCGAACAGGCGGGCGACCATTTTCACATGATTTTCCAGAAAGGGCAAATGATGATGCCCGACGGGAAAGGCGGCACCGAGGATGCGTACAGCAAACTCCCGGGCATCGCCGTGCTCATCGGCGCGATGTGGATCGCCAACCTCAGCTACTGGGGCTGCAACCAATATATCACCCAACGTGCGCTCGGCGCAGACCTCAAAACCGCCCGCGCAGGGCTGCTTTTTGCCGCATTTTTGAAGCTGTTCATGCCCGCGATCGTGGTCATTCCGGGCATCGCGATTTACTTGTTGCACAAAAACGGCGACCCGTCGGTCGTGGCCGGCATGAGCGAAACGGTCACATCGATGGTCAATGGCGTTTCCGTCCAAACGTCAATCGTCAAGCCGGACAATGCCTATTCTTCGGTGATTTCGATGCTGCCTTCGGGAGCGGTCGGGCTGGTTTTTGCCGCGCTCGTCGCCGCGATCGTGGCATCGTTGGCGGGCAAGGCGAACTCGATCGCGACCATTTTCGCGCTCGATATTTTCAGAAAAATCAAACCCGCAACGAGCGAGGCGCAACTTGTCCGCGTCGGGCGGTACACAATCTTGGTCTCGATGTTTGTCGCAGTTTTGGTCGCGCCGGTATTGAAGAACTTTGGACAGGTTTTCCAGTTCATCCAAGATTTTACCGGGCTGATCTCGCCGGGCGTTTTGGCAATTTTCCTTTTGGGCTTTTTCTGGCGCGGCAACACGGCCAACGCAGCTTTGGCCGCCGCCATCGCGACCATCCCGCTCGGTATAGCGATCGAAAAATTTCTGCCCGGCACGCCATTTATGAACCGGATGGGCTTTGTTTTTGTCGCTTTGCTCGTGCTCCAATTTCTGGTTTCGATGGTCGATCCGCAGCGCAGCAAGACAAAGGGCATCGAAATTGACCCCGATGATTTCCGCGTCGGCGGGCCGTTCGCGGTCGGCTGCTTGATCGTTACGGGGATCTTGGCGGCTTTTTACACCATTTTTTGGTAAAAAAATGGGTTGGTTTTTTCAACAAAAAAAGGGGCGCGGCTTGGCTGCGTCCCTTTTTTTTGACCCAGGCCCAATTTTGGAAAACAGGCGACGGAACAATGTCGATTTTTAAATATAAGTTGTTGATAGTCAATGTGTTGAAGCGTGAACCATACGTTTGCCCCGGTCAAAAAGCCAAAATTGGGGAAACGAATGGAGCAGCACGATGTTGCCGCAAACACTGAATCTCCTGATGGTTGTTTACGTGGCTCCAAACATGTTGCGACAGGTCAGCGTGCAGATCCTATCGAGTTGGATGCACTATCATGACGACGTCCCCAGCCGATTGCACGAAACTCAAGTCTTGAATGCGTGGTATTTTTTCCCGCTGAATTTGTTTGCCGCCAATTTCGGAAGCACGCATGCGATCCACCACTTTTACGCCAATCAGCCTTTCTACTTGCGACAACTGGTGGCTCGCCAGGCTCACGCCGCATTGCAACTTTATGGCGTCCGCTACAACGACTCTGCCAGCCTGA
>JANOQP010000326.1:0-1517 GCA_031414895.1 Saprospirales bacterium | reverse complement strand
CCCTGCTGTAGTGCGTCGGCTAGTTTGCCGATCCACACGACGTTGGGGTCGCTTCGCCGTTCATAGCGCCGCCGCAAAATCTCCATCCGAAAAATCCCGATGCCGTGGATCATCAGCCACAGGATCAGGCCCGGCCAGCCCTGTTCGCCGAGCATTTCAAAATACGAACTATGGTAAGCGCGCGATTTGTCGACGATCAGTGTTGTTGTCGCTTCGGTTTGGCCGCCGGCCGTTTCGTTTTTGACAGCTTCGTATCGGATGGAATTCCCGCGATAGGCATCAAAGCCACCGCCAAAAGGATGCAAGTCGACATAGTCGAGCGTCCATTTCCAAACGGCGACGCGGGTCGACGCTGAACTGTCAGCCTTATATTCGGTGATCGTATCCATCCTGCTGGTAAAACTGCTGGGAAGGAATGGCAGGGATGCCAGGCCAAGCGCGCCAACGATAGCAAGATAGAGAAACCGGCGTTTGTTATGGCGGAGCATCAATGGGCCAAGCGCCGCGATACAGACCAATCCGGTGCGTGCTTCGGTGCCGATTGGGATCAATAGGCAGGCAAAACACAAAGCAAAGCAGAAGGTTTTAACCCGCCAATCGGGCGGGAATATGGTGCCATAGCGCATCAGGTAAAGGATGAGCGGAATGATGGCGATGGCAACGGTTGAAACGGTGCTAGATTCGTAAAGTCCGGTATTGGTTGTCGCCATTAAGTTGAGCACGCCGTAACCGCCGCCTGATGCCAGTGTTTTGATGCCACCAACAATGATGATCGACGCCGCTGACAAAACGAGAAATAGCCCCAAAGATTCAAACCGCACGCGGGTCCGAAGTGTCAAAGGCAGAAACAGCGCAAAGACAAGCGCCTTCCATACCCAATCCCATTTTTCCGCCGCCTCGACCGGAAAATCCGCATTGCCGGTCGTTCCCCAGCAATAGAGGAGAAGCGCTAAAATCAATCCCTGTCGGGGTGCAATCCGGCTTTCGGCCTTGTCGTCAACCATCAACCACGAAACCAAAGCCAGTGCGAAGAAAATCAGCGAAATCGGAATGCTGTTGAGCAAAAAGTAGGACAGGCGTTGCGGTGAAACAACGTCGATATAAACATAAGCCAGCACGAATATGAACGGGCGCCGGAAGCCAAGCAGCAGCACCGCGACCAAAAACCCGACAAAAGCAAGATCACGCATCGGGGGGCCTTTGATCCGCCCAGCCGCCAGGTTTTTCATCGGGCTTTGGCGCAGTTTCCCGGTCAACATCAGCACGAAAGATCAACCGCCATGCAACCAGCAGCAGCAATCCATGCGTTAACCCGAGCGAAAAATTGTCAATCATTCAAAGCGCGTCCGCAATCCTGCCAAAATTGGCTCAGTCACGTATATAACCCAATCCGGTTGACGTCGCGTTAAGTGATTTTGTGCAACAAGGTATGCCAGATTTGGCGGGGACGGCGGCTTTTGCGCATTTTGCATATTCTTGATCACAGTTTGCCCATGCACAGCGGCTACACGTTTCGC
>JANOQP010000325.1:0-1936 GCA_031414895.1 Saprospirales bacterium | reverse complement strand
ACGCGGTTGTAACGGTCTGCGGTGGTCGTTTTGGATGGGCTTGCGTCATAGTTCGGGCCGCGCAAAAACGGGCGGTCGCCGTATTGTTCGCGGTTGAGGTATGGGAGCATTCGCATCGCGTCGGACGGGTCGTTCATGTTGATCGGCGGGTTGGCGTTTGCGCGCATGATGACCGTTCCGTAGGCCGTGTAGGCGATGACGATGACGGCGAGCGAGACGATTATTTTTTGCAAAAGCCCGTTTTGCGTCCGCTCCGCGTGGCGAAGTCCGAACCAGATTGCGGCAGCAAAAAGCAGCAAAAGCGGCACGATCCCGCTGTGGAATGGCAGCCCAAAACTGTTGACCGTCAGCAGCTCGAACCGGCTCCAAAGCGCGGGGATGCCCGAAACGATCAAGATTTGGACCAGCAAAATAAAGGCCGTCCCGATGCCGCCCGCCACGACCGAGCCGAGGAGCGTTGGCTTTGTTGATTTTTTGAAATAATAGAACATCGCCAGCGCGGGGAACGTCAAAAGGCTCAACAAATGGACCCCGATCGAAAGGCCAGCCGCATAAAGTGCGAAGACGATCCAGCGGTCGCTCTGCGCAGTGTCGGGCAGCGAGTACCATTTCATCATCGCCCAAAAGACCATCGCGGTGAACATCGTGGACATCGCATAGACCTCGCCCTCAACGCCCGAAAACCAGATGCTCGAACAAAAGGCCGTCGTCAAACCGCCGACCAAAGCGGCCCCGGCGATGGCGATGGCCTGCCCGCCGTTCGGCTCATCGGAGCGGCCAACGAGCGCGAGCTTCGCCAAAATGCCCGTGCTCCAGGCCGTGAACATGGCCACCGCAGCCGTGCAAAGGCCGCTCAACATATTGACCGCGTAGGCAATCGTTGCCGGGTCGTCCGAAACGAGTGTCCCGACCCACGCGAAAAGCCGCCCGATGAGCAAAAAGATCGGTGCGCCCGGCGGGTGGACAACCTGCAATTTATAGGCCCCGCTGATGAACTCGCCGCAGTCCCAAAGGCTGCCGGTCGGCTCGGCGGAGAAAAAATAAACGACGGCGGCGATGGCAAAAACGACCCATCCGGCAAGGTTATTCAGCGTGCGGTATGACATGAATTGATGTTTCTTTTGAAAAAATATGGTTCGGGTCAAGGACTGTTCGGAAATAAAAAGGCTGCACTTTGTTGAAAAATGCGGGCAAAACTAACAAAAACTGGTTTGCCGCAACCCGGCCGCCCCGTTTTTGGGAATTAAAACCGGGCTGCGATTTTTGTCCAAATGCCAGTTTTGGTCAAACCGGAAGTTTTTGGTCGAAAAGGTCGCCTACCCGACACTGGGTATCTGGTTTTCGGTTAGGTTTGTCCTGCCCAACCAGCCAACCTCCATTTTTCACTTTTCCAAAACCCATTTTTATGCATCCAAATTCCGTTTTCCGACCCGTTTTTCTGGCCGCTTCCAATGCATTTCGGGGGGGGGGTATGTGGTTTAGCTTCCTTTGCATCCTTGCTGTTTTTAGGCAGGATTTGGCAGGGCAAACCTGCAGTCCTTACGTCATTGAGATTTGCCCGATACAGCCTGATGAGAATTCGTGTACTTCCACCGCAGCCGCGCCAGATGCTTTCCATGGTTATTATCAAGTCTGGTTGAAGACCGTCGATAACTCCAACCTGCCGGCTGAAATTGGTCACCTAAACTATATGAGCATATACGGTCAAATTAATCTGAACGGCTTTTCAACCAAAATCAACCCCGTGCTTACCAATGCACTAAACGCTCTCAATCCTCTTTCTGCACCACTTACATATAATCCGACCACTGGGGATGTCGCTTGGGTATTTGGCGCTACACCTGATTGTTCTACCGAGGGACCATTGGCACTTTTTTCTCCAAGTGGCTCATCAGTACTACTATTTACCCTCGTAATTGATGGGATGCCCGGGGAT
>JANOQP010000324.1:0-5032 GCA_031414895.1 Saprospirales bacterium | reverse complement strand
ACCATTTTTTTCCGAGAGCCGATTTTCTGCAAAAAAGGCGGGCGAAATATTTTTTTAAAACTAAACTGTGGGCGTACCTTCATGGTCTCCAAAATGCAGTTTCCTCGCCCCCCCTTTCGTCATTCCTCATTAGTCATTTGTCATTAAAAAACATGGCTTCACTCGCACCGCTTTCCGGCAACCTCGGCCAAAAACGCGCCGCCCACCTCTTGCGCCGGACCAGTTTTAATTTCACGAAAGTAAAAGTGGACGCGCTCGCCGCGATGACCGCAACGGCCGCGACGGGCCAAATGCTGGCGCAAAAACCGCTCTGGCACGACCAACCGTGGTATGTCCCGACGGCCACGCCGACCGACCCGGCGGTGACCTTTTGCCTCCCGTACACGACCGCGCTGCCCGCGCAGGATTTTGTTTTTATCCCATACGTCATGGGCTGGTGGGCGCACGAAGCCGTCCGCGACACGGCGATCGGGCATAAAATGGAGCTTTTCCTCCATCAAAACAGCATCGTGACGGCGACGGCCTTTGGGACACAGTATTTTTATGACTACCTGAAATTGCTCCGATTTCATGCGCTCGGCAACTATAAAAAGTTTGCCATGAAGCTAGTGACCGACAACACGATGCTCGTTTATCTCAACAACAATTCCAACTCGGCGATCAACCCGAACGAGAACTTCGCCCGTGAATTTTTTGAACTTTTCACCATCGGGAAAGGGCCGGAGATCGCGGCGGGCAATTACACCAATTATACGGAGGACGATATCGTGGCGGCGGCACGGCTCTTGACCGGGTTCCGGGTGACCTACCGTTCGGGCTACGCGACCAGCCTCGACCCGGACACGGGCATTTTGCGCGGCTACGCGAAACTGGCCTCGCACGACAAAACGGCGAAAACATTTTCTTCCGCGTTTCAAAACACGACCATCGCGGGGGCGACGACGGCGGCGGCGATGTGGGTCGAACTCCAGCAATTCATCGACCTCATTTTCAACCAAACCGAGACGGCGAAAAACATCGTGCGGAAACTTTACCACACGTTCGTCCACAAAACCATCACTGCCGAGATCGAAATGGATATCATCGCGCCGCTCGCCGATTTGCTAAAAAACGGCGATTATGAAATGAAACCGGTGCTGAAAAAACTGTTCGAGAGCGAGCATTTTTACGCGGCGGACGACCCGACCAACGCGCACCGGATCGGCGGACTTATCAAATCGCCGATCGATACCAGTTTTCAGGCCATCAACTTTTTCAATGTCGCCCTGCCCGACCCGGTCTCGGCAAACGTGGCACATTACCAGCAATTTTTCAACCAGGGCGTGCTCGTCAGGATGCTCGGAATGGCGGGCCTCACGCTGTTCCAGGCGGGCGACGTGGCGGGCTATCCGGGCTATTATCAGTCGCCGGAATTCACGCGGGCATGGTTCAATTCGAGCACGATCATCTCGCGATACCGGATGCCGGATATGCTCCTGAACGGAAAACGCACCATCGGCAGCTCGCCGAACACGACAATCGCCATCAAACTCGACTTCGTGGTTTGGGTGAAAACGAGCGGCATCGTCGCCGACCCGTCGGACGCGGACAGTCTCGTGCGGACGCTGATCGGCTATCTTTTCCCCGAAACGGTGGAGGACGACCGGGTCATTTATTTCCGCGACACCGTCTTTTTGGACGGACTGCCTGCCGCCGATTGGACCTATGAATGGAACGCGTACAAATCCACGGGCGTCGATATGGAGGTGAAATTGATGCTCACGCGGCTGTTCAAGGCATTGCTTTATTCGCAGGAATATCAGCTTTTTTAGGATGATGAATGATGAGCGATGAATGATGAATTTTTGGAAACCTCCAACCATCATTCATTCGCCGACAGCCGCGCCCAAATTCATCATTTATCATTCAGCATTCATCATTAAAGAAATGAAACGTCGCAATTTCCTAAAAAAAGCCGGCCAGACCGCCGCCATCACCCCGTTCGTTGTCAATGGCTACTCGATGACGCCGTTCGCCAATTTGCAGTTGGCCAACATGATCGACTGCAACGGCGTGAACGACCGGACGCTCGTTTTGATCCAAATGAAGGGCGGCAACGACGGCCTAAACACCATCGTCCCGATCAACCAGTACGACAAATACGCAACGCTCCGCCCGACAATCAAGATCAAGGATTCGGGCGCGGGCGCGTTCATCGACCTCGACACGACCACAAAATGGAGCCACCGCGCAGGCCTCCACCCGAACATGACCGAGATAAAGGCCATGTACGACAACGCCCTCGTCAACCTCGTGCAGGGCGTGGGCTACCAAAACCCGAACCAGTCGCACTTCAAGAGCACCGACCTTTGGTTCAGCGGCGGCGACGGCACGACGGGCAATTTCAACCTCGGCTCCGGGTGGATGGGGCGGGCATTGCAGGCGTTTTACCCGCAAGTGAAAGGCCTCCCGATCCCCGAAATGATCGACCCGCTCGGCATCCAGCTCGGCGACCCGAACCCGAACCTCGGTTTCCATACCGAGACGGAGCACCAAAATTTCATCAACCTCGCCGGGCAGGACGTGAGCGGTTTTTACTCGCTCATCCAAACGATTGGCGGGCTGCCGCCGACCGACATCCCGGACACGGACATGGGCCACGAACTCGATTATATCAAGTCCGTCGAAGGCTCGGTCGATGCCTACGCGCAGCGCATTTCCGCCGTTTTCAATGCCGGGTCGAACTCGGTGACCTACCCTTCCATCGACCTCGCCAACCAGTTGAAGACCGTCGCGCGGCTGCTGCGGGGCGGTTGCAAGACCAAAATTTTCCTCGTCACCATCGGCGGTTTCGATACGCACGACGGGCAGGTTGACCCGGCGAACACGTCCATCGGCGTGCACGCCGACCTGATGGGCAGGCTCTCGAAATCGGTCAAAGCATTTTTCGACGACCTGCAGGCCCTCGGTATTTCGGAGCGCGTAATGGCAATCACTTTTTCGGAATTTGGCCGCTGCATGAAAGAAAACGGCTCGTTCGGCACCGACCACGGAACGGTCGCGCCGATGTTCGTTTTTGGAAAGGGCGTAAAACCGGGCCTCACGGGGGGCAATATCGACCTCTCAAATCTCTCGACCGACAACCAAGTGAAGTCCATTTCGACCGATTATCGGCAGGTTTTTGGCGCGGCCATCCAAGATTGGCTCGGCGGCAACGACTATGTTTTGGGGCGTTCCTATTTTGACAAATTCGCCAAATCGAACATCGTCGGCCAAACTTACAAAGTCCAGCCGAATTGCCAGATCGGCGGTTCGCAGGTCATCATCGACAACCAATCAAAGCTCGCGGCGCAAGAAATCACCGTTTTTCCCAACCCGTGCCGCGACGTGGCCGAGGTCTGGTTCCCTTCGGAGCGCGGTTTTGCGGCGCGGGTCGGCCTGTTCAGTATGCAGGGCGCGCTCGTGAGCGCGAAAGAAGTGGTCATTGAACCGGGCGACAACCTGTTCTATTTGGAGGTCGGCGCGTTGCCCGTCGGGCCGTATTTCATCCGTTTGGACGGGAAAATGGGCGAGGCGAGGGCGGTGACGAAGTTGATGGTGGTGCGGTAGGCCGGCAAAAGGGGGGATGAGAATCGATTGCTGATACTTAATTTTAGTTGTTCACGGTTGAAAGGTTTGGCCCATAAAGTCAATGACATAAATTTTGGCCGCAATGGCAAAGGAAGTTGCGCATCAATTCGCTGGGTTCACCTGTGTCCGCACCAAGGCCTTGAACCGCGATTCCACCTCTTCCACATGGACGGCATTTAGGAACGTGGCCTCCACCTTGTCCAATTTCAGTTTCATGGCCGTGATTTTTGCGTTTATCTTTTCGGCATCGCCGAAGGCCTTCGACTTTTCGAGGATGACCATCAGGTCTGCCTGATAATCATTGAACGCGGCGACGTACTCCTTCGAAATGGCCACCATTTCATCGTAAAAAAAACGCGCCTCGTGGACCACAAAATCGGGATAGACCAATGCGGGGTCGGTCAAAGCCTTTTCCTGACTGACCTCATCGCCCTGTTTGTACTTTGCCACGGTTGCCTCGACGGCTTTCACCACCTTCTCTTTTTCATAAACCTCAACAAGGATCTTCCGGAGGTTTTCTGCCTTGTTCGCTCCCGTCTCTTGGCCGGGCAAAATATTGGCGATGCGCTGGACGGCGAAATTTTTCAGGAAAACTTGGAGGGTCTCGGCGCGTTCCTGCACCGTCGTGATGCGGAGCTGGAACTTGGACGTCGCGTCCGCCAGCCCCTGATAATGCGTGACGTATTTTGACATCTCATCGCGGAAGCTGTTCACGTCCGCGATCGGCACCGATGGGTCCTGGATGGCGACATTGCTTACCAGATCAACGACCGAGCCGAGCGAACTGACGATCGGCAACGCGCTCGTCAATGTGCTGACCAACGGGTGCTCGATGATGCTTTTCGAGACCTCCATCACGCGGGCAAAGCCGTTCTTCTTTTTATTTTTAAAAATATGTCTTTCCATCATGCCCTCCACTTTTTGCGAAAGCGAAAAACCGAGGTCGCCGTTGGCCGGGTTGTTGAGGCTCGACACGTCGTTGAGGTAATCGGCCAGCGAATTGGAGAGGGAAATGGCGCAGATGCTCGTGTTCGCCGCCCGCACGAAATCGGGCGTGTTGACGATTTTGGTGATGCGCTCGTCCAACCGGGTCTGCAGGAAATGCTCCTGTACCGATTTCAGTTCCTGGATTTCCTTTTCCGCTTTTTGGACCTCTTTTTCAACTTGTTGGACCTGTTTTTCAACCTGTTGGGCTTGTTGGTCAACCGCTCCGGGCAGGGCGGCAAGGGTCGGCGGGATGCTGTCCTGGACACAAAAACCTTTGATGGGCAGGGCCAGCATGATCAGGATGAAAAGACGGGTGGCGATGGATTGTGTTTGCATGATTTTATGATTTAAAAAAGGTAGCTGTTTAGCCTTGGCGTGTACCGGCGGCTTTAGCCGCCGACTTTTCGCTAAATTGACAAATTATCTTCAAAAATCA
>JANOQP010000323.1:0-9462 GCA_031414895.1 Saprospirales bacterium | reverse complement strand
GGAGTGCTGGAAAGGTTACGAAAATTGTTTGAGGCAAAAAGAAAACCCGCATTCAAAAGATAAATCCTTCTTTACGCCAGACAGAAAAGCGATGCTTTACTCATACATCATGGCGTTTAAGGGCGATGCAAAAGAGGCCACAGAAAGCGGAAGGAATTATAAAGATAACAGATTTTGGATTTTGGATGAAAATCAAAAGCCAATCCTGAAACCGCTCAAAGAATTTCTACAAAAACACCTGAATTTTTCATAATTGAAAACCCAACTTTTTATCCACCATAAAAAGTAAAAACAATGACTATCGAAATCCCCGACATCGCGTTCACCCGCTCCGGCCTCGACCCAGAAGCATTCAAAATCGAGTTCGCGGTCTGGCTTTATGAAAAAGAGCGATTGTCCTTTGGTCAAGCCCGCACCTTTTCGGGCCTTGATGAAATGTCTTTTAGGCGGGAATTGAAAAAGCACGGTGTTTATTATCATTTTGACATAGAGGACCTCGAAAAAGACCTTAAAAATCTCGGAATGATGCCATGATAATTGTTTGCGACACTTCTCCGATCACCAGCTTGCTCCAAATTGATCAGCTGCACTTGATCAATCTTGTTTTCGGTCAAGTAATCATCCCAGATAAGGTATTTGAAGAACTGTGCGAAGTGCCGGGACAACAATCGATCATTGAAAACACCTCATGGATTTTCATCGAAAAGCCGCATAACGAGCGGTTGGTAAAAATCTTGGAAGCCAATCTTGACCCCGGAGAAGCCGCTGCAATCGTACTTGCCCTCGAACTGAAGTCCGATTTTTTGATAATGGATGAACGAAAAGGCCGGGCAAAAGCGGAGGAGATGGGACTGAAAATAATTGGTGTGCTCGGCATTTTGCTCCAAGCAAAACAAATGGGTGCGATTGGTTCAGTAAAGGAATTGACAGACCAATTGATTGAAAAAGCGGAGTTTTTTATCAACCCTAAACTCTATCAACACATCCTAAAACTGGCGGGCGAATAGCCTTTTGCGATATTGACAAACAAAGAAATGGCCAAAGTAAAAATAGACAATTTCGAGATCGAGGTCCCGGACGGCACCACCATCCTCAACGCCGCCCGCATGATCGGCGGCGACCTCGTGCCGCCCGCGATGTGCTATTACACGTCGCTCAAAGGCTCGGGCGGGAAATGCCGCACCTGCCTCGTGCAGGTCGTGAAAGGCTCTGAAAAAGACCCTCGGCCCATGCCGAAGCTCGTCGCGTCGTGCCAAACGCCGGTTCAGGACGGGATGGAAGTCGCCAATATCACCTCTGATTCGGTGCTGAATGCGCGGAAAGGTGTTGTCGAGTTCCTCCTGTTGAACCACCCGCTCGATTGCCCGATTTGCGACCAAGCGGGCGAGTGCCATTTGCAGGACCTCTCTTTTGAGCATGGCGTGGGCAAAACGCGCTATGAATTTGAGCGGCGCACATTCGAGAAAATCGACATCGGCCCCTTTATCCAGCTCCACATGACGCGCTGCATCATGTGCTTCCGTTGCGTGATGGTGGCCGACCAAATCACGCCCGAGCGCAGCCACGGCATCCTTTATCGCGGCGACCACGCGGAGATTTCGACGATGATTGAGAAGTCAATCGACAATGATTTTTCGGGGAACGTGATTGATGTCTGCCCGGTCGGTGCTTTGACTGACAGGACGTTTAGGTTCAAGAGCCGTGTCTGGTTTTTGAACCCGATGGACGCTCACCGCTCCTGCGAAAAATGCAGCGGTAAAGTGACCGCCTGGATGTACGGCGACGAGATTTATCGGATAACTGGGCGCAAGGACAAATACGGCGAGGTCGCGGAATTCATCTGCAATACCTGCCGTTTCGAGAAAAAATCGCCGTCGGACTGGACCATCGAAGGGCCACGCGACATCGAAAAACAATCGGTCATTGGCGCAAACCATTATGAAGAAACGGCCTTGACGGTCAGGTAAAATAATTGCCGCAAAGACGCAGAGGACGCAAAGTTTTTTTTATAAAAATTGACTCTGCGCCCTCTGCGCCTTTGCGGCAAAAAAAAATCAAACATGGGAATAATGCTTTTCGCGCTCGGCGCGGTCGCTGTTAAAATGATATTCATCGCCTCCATTTTCGGGCTGACGCTCGGCGTGGCGGCCTATTCGACTTGGGGCGAAAGGAAGGTCGCGGCCTATCTGCAAGACAGGGTCGGCCCTGCACGGGCGGGTTTCGGCGGGCTTTTGCAACCGCTTGCTGATGGGGTCAAAATGTTCACAAAAGAGGATTTTATCCCAAAAGATGCCAACAAATGGCTCTATATCATGGGGCCAGGCATCTTTATGTTCGTCGCGCTGATGACCTCGGCGGTCATTCCGTGGGCCCCAGATGTGCTGGCTTTTGGCGGGAACTTCTCATTTCAGGCCGCAGACATCAATATCGGGATACTCTATGTGATGGGTTTCGTGAGCCTCGGCGTTTATGGGATAATGATTGGCGGCTGGGCATCGAACAACAAATACTCGCTTTACGGCGCCATCAGGGCCAGTTCGCAAATGATATCTTATGAACTGGCGATGGGCCTTTCCCTGATTGCTGTGATAATGATGTCCGGCACACTTTCATTGAAAGAAATCGCGGCGCAACAATCGGGATTTCATTGGAACGTATTTTATCAACCATTGACGTTCCTTATCTTTTTTATTTGCGCATTGGCCGAAACAAACCGCGCCCCTTTTGACCTCCCGGAATGCGAAACCGAGCTTGTCGGCGGCTATCACACGGAATATTCCTCGATGAAATTGGGGATGTTCCTGTTTGCCGAATACATCAATATGTTCGTCTCGGCTGCGGTGATTGCGACGCTGTTTTTTGGCGGCTACAATTTTCCGGGCATGGAAACAGTCCGCGAGATGATGGGTGGCGGGTTCCTGTTCGGGCTGGTCTGTTTCGGTGCGTTGATGTCGAAGATTGTGTTTTTTATCTTCCTTTTTATGTGGATCCGTTGGACGTTGCCGCGTTTTCGGTACGACCAATTGATGCACTTGGGTTGGAAGACATTGATTCCGTTGGCTATTTTCAATATGCTTGCGGTGGGCGGGGTACTTTTGTTTTTGGGGAAATAAAAACCATTTAAATTTTTGACAATGACAATCGACAGGAACAATACAAGCCTTTCAGCTGAATATTTCGTGGCTGCGGAACTGTACCGGCGCGGTTTTTCAGTTGGGATAACCCTCGGTAACGCAAAGTCAATTGACATGTTGGCCGAAAAAGGGGGAAAGAGCCTCAAAATTCAAGTGAAAGGGATACAAAGCCCAAAGTCAATTTGTTGGAACCTAAAACGCGAGCAGATTGACCAAAGCCCCGATTTCTTCTATGTTCTGGTAAATTTGAACGCCAATTCGTTTGAAGAACCTGAATTTTTCATCCTTTCCGGGCCTGAGGCTTTTAAGGAGACCAAACCAACAAACAGTGGCAGGGACTATATCGACATCGGCCCTTTGCGCAAAAAAAGCCATTCATACAAAGGGAACTGGGGCAAACTGGACATTGGGGAAACTGTTCAAATCAGCCCTTCTTCGTCCCTAAAAGCAGCCCCGTCCCTACTAAACCTCGAAAGGCATCTCGAAAGGATTGTCAAAGAGGAGGACGAACTTCTTCAAAAACTGGCTTGACAATGATTGAAAAAGCTCAAATCATTGCCATTCATGATTATTTGGTTAAAAAATATGAGGAGCCTCTGGCCTTCGCGACGATGGTGCCCTTGAAGCAGCAATCGCACGCCCTTTTTCCGGTTTCGGGGATTTTGAATATTATCCCAGTCCTGCCCAAAAAGCTGCGGCCTTGATGCAAAGCATCGTCGGCAACCACCCGTTTTTGGATGGCAACAAAAGAACAGGCTTTGTTGCAGCAAAAGCCTTGCTGAACGAATTTGGGCTTGACATCAAGCCAGGCGAAGTGGAGGAAAAATTCAACTTTTTGCACATAATCGCCCAAAATTTGGCCTCTTTTGAGGAAATCACAAATTGGATTTCCCAAAGACTGGTCACTTTAGATGACAATTCTGGTCTCGACATCAATTGACCGTCCGGATAAAGCTAATACAAATATGCAACTCACCAACCGCGCAAAACAAGTCGTCCACACCGAGATGACGTTCGCAGAACGCATCTATCTGCCCGCCATCCTGAAAGGGATGTTCACGACCTTGAAGCATTTTTTTAGGAAAAACAATACAGTCAATTACCCAGACGTGAAGCGGCCGTTCGCGCCCGTTTATCGCGGCCAGCACGTTTTGAAACGCGACGAACAGGGCCGCGAAAACTGCACCGCCTGCGGCCTTTGCGCTGTCGCCTGCCCCGCCGAGGCCATCACTATGACCGCCGCCGAGCGCAAAAAGGGTGAGGAAAACCTCTACCGTGAGGAGAAATACGCCGCCGTTTATGAGATAAACATGCTGCGCTGCATTTATTGCGGGCTCTGCGAAGAGGCCTGCCCGAAAGAGGCGATTTTCCTGACCGACCGCATCGTGGCGAGCGAGTTCGAGCGCGAAAACTTCATTTATGGAAAGGACATTTTAGTGGAAAAAGTGGATGAGCGCATTGATGTGACCGTCCGCCAAAAGCATATCACGGAAAGGTTGGCCGAAAAAGCCGCCCAATAATTGATTCAAAACACAGACGAAACCACCCTCATTTTTTCAAAAAATGGCCCAATACGCATTCTATATTTTGGCAGCCGCCAGCATTTTCACGGCCCTCCTGATGGTAACGGCGCGAAACCCGATACACTCGGTTTTGTACCTCATCCTGACGTTTTTCAGCATCGCCGGACAGTACGTTTTGCTCAATGCGCAGTTCCTCGCAGTGGTGCACATCATCGTCTATGCGGGGGCAATCATGGTGCTTTTCCTGTTCGTGCTGATGCTTTTGAACCTGAATCAGGATACGGAGCCGCAAAAAAGCACCCTTTGGCAAGTGGCCGGGGCGGTCGCGGCGGGGCTGCTTTTGGTGACGATGACGGGCGCGCTGCGCGGCTCGACCGAGATTGTCGCGGTGCAAAACGTGGACCTGAACCTCGGCCTCGTCAAAAACCTCGGTAAGTTGCTTTTCACCGATTATGTGGTGCCTTTCGAGATTTCGGGGATCCTGTTTTTGGCGGCGATGGTCGGGGCGGTGATGGTTGGGAAGAAGGATTTGGAAAGGTAAATCAGATAATCTTGATAAAAAAATGGTTAAAATTAACTCGATAAGAATTCAGGGATACCGTCCATTCAAGGATATGACGGCCACTTTTCAACCACTAGAAGTATTAGTTGGAGCCAATGGTTCTGGCAAAACAAGCCTATTTGAGTTTTTAAAATTCCTGCGAGACAGTTTAAAAGATGATATTCCTTCTGAAATTGTTGGAGGGTCTATTGGCCAGCGAATTTTTCACGCAGGAGGACCTGATAAGTTTTGGTGGAGTCTTGAAATTGATTTGGGGCTACGGAGGCCTTTGAGATACCAAGGTGAATTATTAGGTCCGGTCGGGGCTACAAAAGTTGTTTTCGAACGCGTCATATCAAAACCGTTGGATACCGAACACGGCGGAACTATGTTTTTGAACGTCCAGAATGGGGTTGGCCGACTTTATGACCCAGAAATCAAGCGGATAAAACATCAAGATATTACACTAAAACGGCCAAACCAATTGGCGTTAGGGAGAATGAACAATCCTGCTTTTTCCTCATTAAACACACTACGCGAATATATTGAGGACTGGCGTTTTTTCAGTTCTTTTAAAATCAATAATGAAAGGCTTAGACAGCCAGTCCCAATAGAGCAAGAACCAGAATTAAAAGAAGATGCGAGCAACTTGAGTTCAGTTTTACACTTCTTGTTTTCCGAACACCCAGCAATATTTGAGGAACTTCAAACATTTTTGAGGCTTGCTGTTCCAGGCTTCAAGCGCTTATCTGTCAAAGCCCGTGGGGGGCCGGGGCAAGTTTTAGCATTTTGGCAAGAAACCGGTCAAGAAAAGGATGAGTTGAGCTTAGCGGATTTGTCAGATGGTGTATTAAGGCTTGTTTCTTGGTTTGTCCTTTGCCTCCACCCAAGCCCCCCTCCACTGATTTGCATTGACGAACCCGACCAAGGTGTTCACCCTAGAACACTACCAATTCTGGCCGGGCTTTTTGAGCGGGCATCTGCCAATACTCAATTAATCCTAGCTACTCATGCCTCCTATTTTCTGCTTCAATTTCGGTTGGAAAATATTGCCGTTATGAGAAAAGAAATGGGCAAGGCTGTTTATATCAAACCTGAAACATCAAAATGGCTCAGAAACAGTCTCGATGAATTTGGCAACCAAGAACTGGAAATGCTTCACAGAAATGATGAACTTGAAAGATTGATATGAAAAGAGTTGCTATTTATGTCGAAGGCAGCTCTGATAAGCTTGTGCTTCAAACCCTTTTTTCTTCGATAATTGAGGAAAAAAGCACAAAAGGTATTTATCTGACTTTTCATGAATCCCCTTTGGGAGACAAAAAGAGAACCCTCCTGCTTAGAGTTCCTTCCGATGCTGCCGACAAATTAACAATAGACCCCAATTTAAGGATTGTGGTAGTTCCCGACCTTTATCCTAAAAACAAGGGCTTTGAACATGAAACCATCGACCAATTAAAAACAGGGATTCAGAAAAACTGCCTCAACAGGCTTGAACAAAAAGGGGTTAAACAATCTGATATCGAATCGATTTTGAAAAGGTTCAATGTCTTTTGTTTTAAACATGACTTGGAAGTATTGTTGTTGGCTTCTCACGAAATTTTACTGCCTTATCTGAACATGTCTTCTATCCCAAAAAAAAATGCCTGGACAGTACCGGTCGAAAACCAAAACCATGAATTCCCGCCCAAAAGGGTAGTAGAATCCTTGTTCTCTTCGAAAAACAGGAGATATTCTGAAACTGCCGATGCAGTTTCCATATTAAGCCAAACCAACTTGTCCAATTTGGCCGAACGTTGCCCACAGGCTTTCAAGCCATTCGTTGACTTTATGCAATCTCTTTAATATGCCCATCACCCACCTCATCCCCGTCGAGCATTTTCTCTGGCTCGCCTCCGTCCTTTTCGCCATCGGCGTGATGGGCGTTCTGACCCGCCGCAACGCCATCGTCGTGCTGATGTGCGTCGAGCTGATGCTCAATGCGGTGAACCTGTTGCTGGCCGCGTTTTCCACTTATTTGGGGAAGGCGGAGGGGCAGGTTTTTGTGTTCTTCATCATGGTCGTCGCGGCGGCGGAAGCGGCGGTCGGCCTCGGCATTTTGGTGATGATTTACCGCAACACGAAATCGACCGACATCTCGCTTTTGGACAAATTGAGAAACTAAATTCTATTCGCAATGACAATCACTCGAACCGCAGACGAAATCATCATCCGGCTTCCCAGCAATGTCGAAGTCGATACTTTGCAGGATTGGTTTGACCTAATCCGCTACCGGGAATTGACAGCGGGCTTCAAGGTTTCGCAAGAAGACTTTGATGCACTTATGGAAGAAGTCAAGGTTTCCCGGCGGCTGAAAAGGCAACAACAATGAAAATCGTCGTTGACACAAACATCGTTTTCAGCGCAGTCCTGAACATGAACAGCCGAATTGCCGACCTGCTCATGAATTCTGATGGGGTTTTCAGTTTTTATTCCACCAACCAATTGTTGGCCGAACTGGAAGAGCACCAGCCGAAATTGCTGAGACTGACCGGACGTACTCCCGTGCAACTTCGTGAAATCATCTGGTTGGTGACCGAAAAAATCAGGTTTATCCAATCGGTTATTGTTCCTGAAATCCACAATCTGACGGCAATCGAATTGACTAAAAACATTGACGTGGACGATGCCGGTTTTGTTGCAATGACTGAATTCCTGCACGCCAAACTTTGGACAGGCGACAAAAAACTGATGAACGGCCTTCGTGCCAAAGGCTGGGCAAACACACTTTCAACAGAAGAAATCTTCCTTTTAAGACTGGATATCGAGCAATCGAAATAACCAACGATGCAAAAACTAATACCACTCATCCCGTTCCTCCCCTTTTTGGGGTTTTTGATAAACGGCCTTTTCGGCAAAAAACTGCCCAAAAACCTCGTCGGCATCATCGGTTGCGGCTCGATTTTGGCCGCCTTCCTGCTGACCGTCGGCTGTTTCAACGAAATCCGCGCGACAGGCGCGGGCCTCGAAAACCACCTTTATACTTGGCTGCAAGTCGGCAGCTTCCGCGCCGATTTCGCCTTTTTGGTGGACCAATTGAGCGTCTGGATGATGCTCATCATCACCGGGGTCGGCTTCCTCATCCATGTCTATTCGGTCGGCTACATGCACGACGACGAGGGTTTTTGGAAATTTTTCGCCTACCTCAACCTGTTCATTTTCTCGATGCTGCTGCTCGTCATGGGCGACAATTTCCTGATGATGTTCTTCGGTTGGGAAGGCGTGGGACTTTGCAGCTATCTGTTGATTGGTTTTTGGTTCAAAAACCGCGACTACAGCACCGCCGCGCGCAAGGCTTTCATCATGAACCGCATCGGCGACCTCGGTTTGTTGATTGCCATTTTCATGATTTACAACACGTTCGGGACGATAAACTACCATGAGGTTTTTGAAAAACTGACCGTCGTGCGTCTCGAAGCGTGGCTGCCGACCGCCATTTGCCTCCTGCTTTTTGTCGGGGCCTGCGGCAAATCCGCCCAAATTCCGCTCTACACTTGGCTGCCCGACGCGATGGCCGGCCCGACGCCTGTCTCCGCGCTCATCCATGCGGCGACGATGGTCACGGCGGGCATTTATTTGATAACGCGCTGCCATTCGCTCTTCGACCTCGCGCCGATTGCACAGCAAACCGTGCTGACGGTCGGCATTTTGACCGCGATTTTTACGGCAATCATCGGCCTGCGGCAAAACGACATCAAAAAAGTGCTGGCCTACTCGACCGTTTCGCAGCTCGGTCTGATGTTCGCCGCGCTCGGCGTGGGCGCATACGCCTCGGCGATGTTCCATGTGACGACGCACGCCTTTTTCAAGGCACTCCTCTTTTTGGCCGCCGGTTCGGTCATCCACGGCATGGGCGGCGAACAGGACATCCGCAAAATGGGCGGGCTGCGCAAGGCGATGCCCATCACTTTTTGGGTCTTTTTGATTGGCACTTTTGCGATTGCGGGCTTCCCGTTGCTGTCCGGGTTTTTCTCGAAAGATGAGATTTTCGCCGCCATTTTTGCCAATAAAGGCATGATGTGGTGGGGTTTTGCGGGAATCGGCGCGTTTTTGACAGCCATTTATATGACGCGGCTGCTGTACGTTACCTTCTTCGGCGAGTTCCGGGGGACGCACGAACAGGAGCACCACCTCCACGAAAGCCCGGCCTCGATGACCGTCCCGCTCGTCATTTTGGCGGTCTTGGCCATCGGCGGCGGCTTTCTGAACGTGCCGCATTTCATGC
>JANOQP010000322.1:0-5965 GCA_031414895.1 Saprospirales bacterium | reverse complement strand
TTGGCCAAAAGCACGGCCTCGAGGTCATCGACACGATTGCCGACGACGGGCGGCTGAACGAACTGGCGATTTTCCATGTCGGAAAAGACCGTTTCGAGGCCCGCGAACTGGTCGCAAAAGACCTCGAAGCCGCCGGGCTTTTGGTAAAAACGGAGGAATACCGGACCAATATTGGCCGTTCGGAGCGCACGAATGCGGTCGTCGAACCCAAACTATCGCTCCAATGGTATGTGAAAATGGGCGACCTCGCCAAGCCCGCGCTCGATGGCGTGCTTTCGGATGAAATCGAGTTTTTTCCAAAAAATTTCAAGAATACCTATCGGCACTGGATGGAAAATGTGCGCGATTGGTGCATTTCGCGGCAACTTTGGTGGGGCCACCGAATCCCCGCTTGGTATTTGATTGAACAAAAAGAAGGCGGGCAAAACGGGCCTTTTGTGGCTGAAACCGCCGACGGTGCGCTTGCCGAAGCCCGCACCCAAACCGGCAATAACTCATTGACAATCAATGATTTAAAGCAAGACGAGGACGTTTTGGACACCTGGTTTTCGTCGTGGCTCTGGCCGATTTCGACGCTCGGCGGTTTTCAGGATTCGGCGGATTTCAACTATTATTATCCGACCTCGGTGCTGGTCACGGGCTGGGACATCATCTTTTTGTGGGTCGCGCGGATGGCGATGGCGGGCTACGAATGGAAGGGCCAGCGGCCTTTCGAGCGCGTCTATTTTACGGGGATGGTGCGCGACAAACAGCGGCGCAAAATGTCGAAATCGCTCGGCAACTCGCCCGACGCGCTCAAATTGATTGAAGATTTTGGCGCGGACGGCGTCCGCTACGGCCTCATGTCGAGCGCGGCGGCGGGTGGCGACATCCTTTTCGACGAAAAACTCTGCGAGAACGGGCGCAATTTTTCCAATAAAATGTGGAACGCGCTGCGGCTGATAAAGGGCTGGACTGTCAGCCCCCCCCAGCCCCCCCGGAGGGGGGGAGCCGCGCTCGCTTCCATCACTGATTCGGCAGCTTGGAGGGAAGTTGCGGTGGATCGCGGCTCCCCCCCTCCGGGGGGGTCGGGGGGGGCTGCGCTCGCCGTCAAATGGATGGAAGAGCGGATTGACGAGGTTTTGGGCGAAATCAAGTCCGATTTTGAGCAATTCCGGCTCTCGGAGGCCGTGATGAGCCTCTATAAATTGATCTGGGACGATTTCTGTTCGTGGTTTTTGGAGATGATAAAACCGGGTTTCGAGCAACCGATCGACGCAAAAACAATGCGGGCAACCCTCCGAATCTATGAAAAACTGATGGTCGCACTGCACCCTTTCATGCCCTTCGTGACCGAGGAAATTTGGCACCAACTGGCCGAACGGGCCGAGGGCGACGATTGCTGCGCCCAAAAATATCCGACCGCCGGGCGGGTGGACAAAACCATCATCGCGCGCGTCGAAACGGCGAAAGAGGTCATCACCAAAATCCGCGAGCTGCGCAACGTGCGCAACCTCAAACCGCGCGAGGAACTGGTCGTTTTTGTTCAAAAAACGGAAAGTTCGGAGGCACTTTTTGGGCAGGAAGGTTTGAATGATTTGATAAAAAAACTCGCCAGCCTGTCGAGCCTCGAATTTTCCGAAAGCACCGATGTGCCAAACTCGGTTTCGTTCATCGGCGGGACGGAGAAATATTTCGTCGTCTTGAATCAAACAATCGATACAAATGCCGAGCGCGAAAAATTACAAAAAGAGGTCGACCATATCCAGAATTTCTTGAAATCGGTTTCCGCGAAGCTCTCAAACGAGCGTTTTGTGGCGAGTGCGCCGCCCGCCGTTGTGGAGGGAGAAAAGAAGAAAATGGCCGATTCGATGGAGCGGATCCGGGCGATTGAGGAGAGTTTGGCGGGGCTGTAATTGTCTGAACTGTGATTCTTTTGATTTTTATGATTGTTTTGATTCTTTATTCCAATCATGAAAATCAAAAGAATCACAGTTCAGACAATCACTTCATCGGCACATCTTCCGCTGGTTTCTTCATTTTTTCCGGCGAATCGATCCAATATTGGAACGAAAAAGTGACCAATCCGAACCAATCATTGTTGCCCGATTTACCCGATTCGCTCACCCCGTCGAGGTAATCGGTGAACGGCAAATGGGTCGCGGCTTCGAGGCCGAGCGTGACTTTCGGGTTCAGCTCGTAATGGCCGCCGATGCCGAAAGGGACAAAAAAGCTGTACTCCTTCCCACCTTTTTCAAGTTCGGGCGCGTCGAGGCCCAACCCCTTGATTTTCGGGTTTGAAATGACCGCGCCGAGGCCCGTAAAAATGACCGGGGTGAATTGTTTTTTAAATTCCCCGTTGTTGTCAAATCGCGGTTTCCCCAAGATATTCCACTGCCCGTTGATGCTGGCCGCGAAAATATTGTTCTTGAAAGAGAGGCCGCGACCCTTCCGTTCGGGGTAGTTCGCATCGTCGCCTGCGATGCTCGCCAGATCGGCAGCGACCCGGAGCGCAAACTGGTTGTTGAGGTTTTTTCGGAAATAAACACCCGCGGCGATGCGGCTTTCGCCAACGTCAACTTGTTTCAAAATGAGGTCGCCCTGATAATTGGCGAGGCCGAGCTTGAGGCCGACGGCTTGGCTTTGAGCGTTGGACGGCGCACTAAATTTGAGCAATGCCAAAACCGTCAGGGAGAGGAGTAGATTAAATTTCTTCATGTTTTTCTAGAACAATTGAATGTGGTTGATAAATACAGTTGATGGATTAGGACACAAATAAACGGGAAGTCAAATTCATTTTCGGAACGAATTTTGACTTTCGCTCAATTGACACATGGCCCTGCGCCAATTTTTACCTTCTCGTGAGCGTCTGATAATCCAGTTAATGTCCAATTTTTCAGCAAAAACCAGTGGCTTTTGGTCAAAAAACGACCAATCCCAAAGCTCGATCCGCACCCTGCGGGTTTGGCTTTTGCTGTTTTCGGCATTGTTTTTTTTGGAAAAACCGGCTGCGCAATGTGTCCTCGGCTGTTCCCAAAACCTCCAAATTTCGCTCGACGCGACGGGCCATGTGACGATCACCGTCGGTTTGATCGCCCCGTATGCCGCACAAAATTGCCCCGGGCAAATCAATTTGACCGTACACAATCCGGCTGGCCAACCGATTTCCCCGGTCATCGATTGCTCGCGATTGAACCAAACATTGACCGCAAAAATTGAGCACGTTCCGACGGCCAATATTTGCTGGGGCAGCGTCATTATAAAAGATTATTTGCCACCGATTATTTCAGGGCAGGATAAATGGCTGCATTGCACCGAAAATACAACACCAAATTCAATTGGCTTTCCGACCGTTTCGGACAATTGCACGGCCATGTCGCAAACCGATTTGATCTTCACGGATGCCGAAACCGACCTCCCCTGCGGCACTTTTCAAAACGGAACGCCCGTCACGGCACGGATCGACCGGACTTGGAAAGCCCAGGACGCGAGCGGAAATTGGGGCATTTTTCCCCAAAAAATTTGGATCAAACGCGCGGTCTTGGCCGACGTCGTTTTCCCGCCGAACCGCGATGATATGGCCTCGCCCGCACTCGATTGCGCCCAGGACCCGAACGACCTCGCGCTCACCGGTCAACCGACCATCAACGGCCTTCCGATCTTGAACAGCGGTTTTTGCGACCTCGGCGCGACGAAAACCGATCAGGTCTATGTGAATTGTGGCCCGGTCTCAAAGCGGGTTTTGCGCAATTGGCAGGTCGTGGATTGGTGCCTGAACACGGTCGCCGCGCAGGTTCAAATTGTCAAAAACCTCGACAAAAAATCGCCCATCGTGTCCCCGCCGGCCAATTTCACCATTGCGACGGGCATAAATGACTGTTTTTCGACCGCCACGATCCCCGTGCCGACGGCCTCGGACGATTGTTCGGGCATCAATTGGTCTGTCAATTGGCCCTTCGGCACCGGTTTTGGGCCGTTCGCAAATGTCCCGCCGGGCATCCATGTCGTCTCGTTCACTGCGACCGACGGCTGTGCAAATTCGGCCACTTGCTCCATGAAAATCACGGTCGCCGACCAAACCCCGCCGCAAGCAATCTGCAAAAGCAGCCTCCAAGTGACCCTCCCGACGGGCGGCACCAACGCGATCTTGACCGCCCCGACCTTCGACGGCGGCAGTTTTGACAATTGCCTGATCTTTCAAAAATTGGTCAGCCGCGATGGGCTGCCTTTCGTGCCGTCGGCCATTTTTACTTGCGCGGATGTTTTGCCGAACCCGATTTTGGTGAAATTCAAGGTCGCCGACCCTGCCGGAAATGAATCCGTTTGCGATGCTTTTGTCTCGGTAAAAGATTTTGCCGTGCCCGAAATCACCTGCCCGCCCGATAAAACCCTCGAATGTTGGCAGGATTTTATGCACCCGAACATCGCCGGGCAGGCGGTCGCGAGCGACAATTGCGGCCAGCCGATTTTGACCTTCACCGATATTTCGACGCTCAATTTTTGCAACGAGGGCATCATTTCCCGAACATGGAAGGCCACCGACGCGGGCGGAAACACAGCAACTTGCCCCCAAAAAATCACGATGCTCAAGGTGCCGGGGACGCTTTCGGTCAATTTCCCGCCCGACCTGACGCTTACCAGTTGCCCCGGCCCGCTCTCGCCCGCGAACTCCGGCGGCTGGCCAACTTGGACGGGCCATTCCTGCGAACCGCCGCTCGTCACGTTCACCGACACGCTGCAAAACGCCCCGCCGCCAGCCTGTTTTCGAATAAAAAGACATTGGCGCGTGCTGGACCAATGCACGTTCGACCAATCGGGCGGCTCGACCGCCGGGCTGTTCCAAAAAGACCAGATCATCATCGTACAAGATGGCCAGTTGCCCTTTTTCGCGCCGCTGGCCGACCTCGTTTTTACCTCGCCGACGAGCTGCAACCAGCCGCTGGCCATCAGTTTGCCCGACGCTGTCGCGACCGATTGCAGCCCGTTTTTGACCATCTCAAACAGCTCAATTTATGCAAGCTCGGGCGGCAAAAATGCAAGCGGCGTCTACCCGGTCGGTACCCATATCGTCCAATTTTTGGCCATCGACGGCTGCGGAAATTCGGCCACGGTTTCCCAAAGAATAGAGGTCAAATGCACACCGCCGAGCATCGTCTCGATTTCGGGAAAAATAATGACCGAGGACGGAAAATCCATCAACAACATCAAATTGACGTGCGAAACCGATGGAAATGTCCGCAAAACCAGCACCAATCTTGCAGGCCAATTCATCGCCGACAGCCTCAAAAAAGGCGCGACTTTTATCCTAAAACCGACCAGCCGAAGCCACTGGATCAACGGCATTTCGACCTTCGATTTGGTGGCGATGCGGAAGCATATTTTGAACGTCACCCCGTTCGAAACGCCCTGCAAACTCATCGCCGCAGACATCAACCGAAACGGCACGGTGACCACTTTCGACATCGTGGAACTGCGAAAACTCATCCTCGGCATTTATGATTCGCTGCCCGCAAATGACTCGTGGCGGTTCGTCGATTCGAGCTATGTTTTTGCCAATCCGTCGTGGCCTTTCAATGAGGTTTTTCCCGAAAAAATGACCCTCGACGTAGTCCAAAACAACCTTTTTGGGAAAAATTTTATCGGCATAAAAATCGGCGACGTGAACGGTTCCGTGGACCCAGCGAATGCAAATTTCGAAGTTTCCGAAGCTCGAAATGGCGACGGTGATTGGCCGATTTTTGTAGAAAATTTTGAGGCAAAAAAAGGTTTTCGATATAAAATCGAATTGAAAACAGCCAATCTGGACAAGCTTGAAGGCTTTCAAATGGGCTTCCATTTTGATCCCCAAAAATTAGGCTCGGTCAAAATTTTGCCCGGCCACGGACTTCGCGAAGAACACTTGAACGACAGCAAACTTGCCGACGGCGACCTCTTTTTAAGTTGGGTAAAATCTTCCGATGAAGATTGGCCGCCCGGCGATTCGATC
>JANOQP010000321.1:0-2139 GCA_031414895.1 Saprospirales bacterium | reverse complement strand
TCCTCCGTCCGCCGTTCACCGTAAAAAACATGGCAAAACGTATCATTGGAATTACCTGTGGCGATATCAACGGCATCGGTTTGGAGGTCATTTTGAAAGCTGTCCACGAGCGGCAACTGGGCACTCATTTGACGACCGTCATCTATGGGAACACGAAAGTGACGGCCTACCACAAGAATATTTTCACCCAAGAAAACATCAATTTCAACAACATCAACTCGCCCGACCGCGCCGAGCCCGACCGCATCAACATCATCAATTGCTGGCAGGACCAGGTCAATATCACCCTCGGAAAAGCGACCGAAGAAGGCGGCCAACTCGCAGCGATTGCCCTCGAACGCGCCACGCAAGACCTCAAAGCGGGCCTCATCGACGCACTCGTGACCGCGCCGATCAACAAAAAGGCGATGTCGATGGCCAAGTTCCCGTTCCCGGGCCACACCGAATATTTGACGCAGGAACTCGGCGGCGGCGAATCCGTCATGCTCATGGTGAGCGACGAACTGCGCGTCGGCCTCGTAACCAACCACCTCCCGATCTCGAAAGTGGCGTCGAATATTTCACAAAAAAAGGTGCTGCGCAAAATCGAGGTCCTCGCCGAGACGCTCCGCATGGATTTTGGCATCCAAAAACCGACCATCGCCGTCCTCGGCCTCAACCCGCACGCGGGCGACGAGGGCGCGATCGGCGACGAAGAGGCCCACGCCATCCGCCCGGCCATCGAACAGGCGAAGGCGAAGGGCATCATGGCATTCGGGCCGTTCCCGGCGGACGGTTTTTTCGGCAACCGGCAGCAAAAAAAATTCGATGCCGTCCTCGCCATGTACCATGATCAGGGATTGGTGCCGTTCAAATCGCTGTCGTTCGGGCAGGGCACCAATTTCACAGCCGGGCTGACCGGGATCCGCACGTCGCCCGACCACGGGACGGCCTACGATATCGCCGGGCAGGGCATTGCGGACGATTCGTCGATGTTGCAGGCCATCTTTTTGGCGGCGGAACTCTCGAAAAACCGCGCAAACTATCTCGACATGACGGCCAACCCGCTCAAAAAATCGAAAAAACAGCGCGGGCGTTTTGTCGAGGAAGGGCCGGACGAAGGCGAAGATTTGCAGGACGAAGAAGATGACGACGACGATGAGGACGAGGAGGTTGCGGGTTGAGTTTGAGCCTCATTGTTCGAGTTCAAAACCTATTTTTGCAGTAAAAAAAATGACGACGACAACGAACGCGCTCCCGGCAATCGAAGAATGGGCAGAATTTTTTGCCCATAAATTCCCGGGCGAAATCCTCGCCTTTTCCCCATCCGCAAAGGTTGCCGAACGGATCGAGATGCTGGTTTTTAAGGAAAAAACGACGGGCATAACGCCAGCCGAAAAGGAGGAACTGGACAAATACATGGTCTTGGAACATTTGATGCGGGTCGCGAAGGCAAAGGCAAAGCTCCAATTGGCAACGGCATGAAAATTCCGGTTGCAACTCGGGAAAAGGTCTTCCAACGGGCCTTTTTTGTTTGTGAATATTGTTTGATCCACCAATCAGACTCGTATCTCCCGCTCCAAATTGAGCATATCATCAGCCAAAAGCATGTCCAATGGCATGGGCTGCAAAACCTCGCTTGCGCCTGTTATTTGTGCAACCGTTGGAAGGGCTCGGATATTTCCACCGTTTTGCCGCCCGATTTCAACCTTGTTCGATTGTACAATCCCCGGAAAGATACATGGTTGAAAAATTTTGGGATTACGGGCTCGGTGCTTTTTCCAAAAACAAAAATCGGGGAAGCGACCATAAAGGTCTTACAACTGAATGCGGTGGAAAGGATCATCGAAAGGGAATTTTTGATCTCAAAAAATACCTTTCCCCACCCAAATGTGAAACGATTGTGGGACGCCCAGTCTGCGTGAAAATTGGCAAACCTTCCATCAAAGTTGAAATTTTGGTAATTGAGTGAATCAATTCACCGAATTTAGCTAAATACGGTGAATTGATTCACTCAATTTAGTTAAATTTGCAGCGGCGGATAAATTCCCACTGCCGTTTTCAGCCGATGCACATAGTTGAAAGATTGCTCGAGGCACAGTTGTTGCCGAAAATCCAGCCCGGAAAAGTGCTGGTCATTTTGGGCCCTCGGCGGGTCGG
>JANOQP010000320.1:0-4352 GCA_031414895.1 Saprospirales bacterium | reverse complement strand
ACGGTTTGATGTTGCCGAACAAATATGACGGTGTGCCAAATTTGACACAAATGCCCATTAAACCGCATACAACCCATATTTATAGATTTCCAATCATACAACACGGCACGCATTGGTATCATAGTCACACGGGTTTGCAGGAGCAAATTGGAATGTACGGTTCGATGATTTTGAATAAAGTATCCTCTCTTTCGGAGAGGACGGGGGTTGAGATTTTACCCACAATTCCAATAATCCTAAGCGAATGGTCGGACTTGAACCCCAATAGTATTCATCGAATGTTACATAATGCGACCGATTGGTTTGCCATCAAAAAAGGCACGACGCAGAGTTATGGCGAGGCCATCAGGCAGGGCTATTTGAAGACCAAAATCAACAACGAGTGGAAACGGATGAATGCCATGGACGTGAGCGATGTGTATTATGACCGGTTTTTAATCAATGGAAAAAACGAAAGCCAAGTCCCGCAATTCAAGGGAGGTGATAAGGTCAGGCTGCGAATATCGAACGGTGGGGCATCCACCTATTTTTGGTTGAAATTTGGCGGCGGAAAAATGACCGTCGTCGCCAACGACGGCAACGACGTTGAACCGGTCGAGGTGGACAGGCTCATCATTGCCGTTTCGGAAACCTACGATGTCGTCGTGACAATCCCTGCCGACAATGGAAGTTTTGAATTTTTGGCAACGCCCGAAGACCGCACAAAATCGGCATCCATTTTCTTGGGCAGCGGCATCAAATATTTGACCACGCCCATGCCCAAGTTGAAATATTTCGAGGGCATGAAAATGATGAACGGCATGATGAAAATGAACGGCGACCTCGACGATATGGGCATGAACATGAGCCTCAACCAAATGGACATGAACGTGGTGATGTACCCCGAAATCACGGGCGAAGCGGGAGCCGACATGGGTGAAATGAGCATGGGTGCGGAACAATACGATGCCAACGCCCTGTCGGATATCAAGACCTTGAATTATGCGATGCTGAAATCGCCCACCAAAACAAGCCTGCCCAAAAACGCACCCGTCAAAGAATTGCGCTTTGAACTGTCGGGCAACATGAACCGCTATGTGTGGAGTTTGGACAACAAAGTGGTTTCGGAAGCCGACAAAATCCTTATCAAAGAAGGGGAAAATGTGCGGCTTGTCCTGCACAACAACTCGATGATGCGCCACCCGATGCACCTGCACGGCCACGATTTCCGGTTGCTCAACGGGCAGGGCGACCACGCGCCGCTCAAAAACATCGTGGACATCATGCCGATGGAGACGGACACGCTCGAATTTAACGCCAATGTCGAGGGCGACTGGTTTTTCCATTGCCATATTCTGTACCACATGATGAGCGGCATGGGGCGGGTTTTTTCTTATGAAAACCAAGCGGCTAACCCCTTGATTCCGAACCCGAAACTGGCGCGGCGCAAACTCTTTGCCGACGACCGGCGGTTTCATGCAATGGCGCGGGTCGGCCTCGAAAGCAACGGCTCGGACGGCGAGGCGATGCTCGCAAACACCCGCTGGAAATTGGGGACTTTGTGGCATCTCGGCTACCACAATGAACATGGTCACGAAAGTGAAACCATGTTCGGGCGGTGTTTGGGCAAGATGCAATGGCTCTATCCGTATGCCGGTTTTGATTACCACTATAAAAAGGAAGGCAACCCGCCGGATAATTTTTTCAGTCAGGAAGGCAGCCCGAAAAACATTTTTGGCAGCGAGGAAAAGACCATGTTCGGCCAAACGAGCAACAAAAACGACCGAAAGGCCGCCGTCGTGGGCATCGCGTACACTTTGCCTATGTTGCTCATGGCTGATGCGCGGGTGGACAGCGACGGCAAGTTCCGCTTTCAAATCGGGCGCGAGGACATCCCGGTGACGAAACGGCTGCGGGCAAGTATCATGCTCAATTCGGACAAGGAATATATGCTCGGCGGGCGGTGGATTTTGACCAGATATTGGTCGCTGTCGTCGCATTATGACAGCGACATGGGGTTTGGGGCTGGGGTGACTTTCAATTATTGAAACAAGTTATTCCCGCAACTGCCGACAAAAGCAAAAAAACCAACCAACCTTTGTTCTTGAAATGAAAAAACACCTGCCCATTTTCCTTGCTTTTCAGATTTTGGCGACCAGCTCGCCAACGGGTCACGGCATGGAAACCATCATCAAAATGGGCGCATTTTTTCATCATTTCGTCCACCACCTCACCTGCCACCAAGAAAAAATCGGCATCGTGGATTTTGTGAAATTGCACTATTTTGACCACGAACACCACGAGACAGACCACGCCGAACACGAAAACCTACCCTTCCAGCACCACCACCACGACCAAAAAAATCTTGCGCCGCAAACGCCCTGTTTGTTGCCGCCCTTTCACACGATTGTTGCTTTCCCAAAACTGGAAATCGTCTCCAATTCATTGATTTCCCAATCGCAGCAATGGCATTCCTCGTCCTATTTGGGCGACATCTGGCAACCGCCAAAGGCGTAATCGCCTTCCTCTGAACCGCCAAAACGTGCGGTTTCCATTTCCAATTTTCATTTTCTAAATCATCGCCCGTCGTCGCTCCTTGCCACGTCGGGCTGCGGTTTTATCATTCAAATTCAACAGTGATGAAAAATATCATGCTGCCATTGGCAGCCCTTTTGTCCATGCTTTTCGCTTGCCACTCGCACAACGAAGCCGGCGGACATTACCACGACGAAAACGGCAACCACGTCCAGATTCCCCCCAAAGCCGAACCCATTGCTGTCGCTGTTGCCTCCGAAGAGCCGACCCTCGAAGCACTTGCGTACACCATTTACACCGACAAAACCGAACTTTTCGTGGAGTTCAAACCCCTCGTCGTGGGTTCGGAAAGCCGTTTTGCGGCACATTTCACTGCACTTGGCGACCTTTTCAAAGCAATTGGCGAAGGCACAATTACCCTTTCATTGACTGGAAACGGTGGCACACAAACCATCACGGCCACAAAACCAGAAGTGCCGGGCATTTTCCGCTTGCGGATGACACCCGAAAAAGCGGGCATTTACAGCCTCGTTTTTGACATAAAAACGCCCGCTTTCACCGACAAAATCACGCTCGAAAACGTGGAGGTTTTTGCCGACGAAAAAACGGCGATTGAAAAACAGCCTGCCGAGGAAGGCGGCGGCAGCGATATCACCTACCTGAAAGAACAGGCTTGGAAAGTCGAATTTGCCAATGCCCCGGCGAAAGTCCAGCCGTTTTCGGAGGTCGTCAAAACGAGCGGGCAAATCCTCGCCGCCCCCGGCGACGAAGCCGTTTTGACCGCCCAAATCAGCGGCATCGTCAGTTTTTCGGGAAAAAACTATGTGCAGGGAAGCACCGTCGGAGCGGGCGCAACGCTTTTCACCGTGAAAAGCAACGAGGTCGTGCAGAGCAATTTAGGCGCAGCCGTCCAACAGGCGGAGAATGATTTGGCGACCGCCAAAAAGAATTTCGAGCGGGCAAGCGAATTAGTCAAGGACAAAATCATTTCCGAAAAGGAATTTTTGGAAACAAAACTCCGCCTCGAAAACGCCCAAGCCCAACTCGCCAACGTGTCCGTTTCCAAAAATTTCAACCAAAACAGGCAGTCGGTTTCCGCCCCGATTTCAGGTTTTTTGAAAAATATTCTGGTCGAAAACGGCGCATTCGTGCAGGCAGGGCAGCCGTTGGCGACCATTTCCAAAAGCAAACGGCTCTTGCTGCGGGCAGACGTTTCCCAACGATATTTCCCAAAACTCGCCTCATTCACCGCCGCCAATTTCAAAACAGCCGACGGCGGGCAGGTTTTCAGCACCCGAAACTTGAACGGGCGGGTCGTTTCGACCGGAAAATCGGCGGAGGCTGGTTCGCCTTTTTTGCCCATCCATTTCGAGGTTGACAACGTGGGCAATTTCGTTCCCGGCTCGGTGGTCGAGGTGTTTTTGCAGTCCGGCACGAAGCCCGCTTTGGTCATCCCGACCTCGGCTTTGCTCGAAGAACAGGGCATTTTTTACGCCTACATTCAAATGGAAGGCGAGCGTTTTCAGAAAAGGGAACTCAAAATCGGCGCATCCGACGGCATGAACGTGCAGGTGCTTTCGGGCATCGCCGAGGGCGAACGGGTGGTGACGAAGGGCGGCTATCAAATCAAATTGTCCACCGCTTCGGGAACGCTCCCTGCGCACGGGCATGAACACTGATTTTTCATCCTTTCAATTTCAAAAAAATGAATCGTAAAGATTTTTTCAAGACCTCGACCATCCTCGGCGCAGCCGCTTTGCTGCCCTCGAATTCCGTGTTTGCCAACAACCTCGCCGAAAACGGGATTGACAAATTGGTGGATGCCGACGGCAATTTTT
>JANOQP010000319.1:0-1504 GCA_031414895.1 Saprospirales bacterium | reverse complement strand
ACAGCGCGACAACCAGAACAAACAGGTTGGCGACCTGACCAACCTTTCCCAATCGGCCAATGCCAATATCCGGGAGACGCTCTCGCAATTGGAGAAAAAGGACAAGTACCTCCATTATTTGCAAGCTGCGAAAACAAAGGCCGACAGCATCAACCTGGCCCTCGCCGTCAACTTGAAAGGTGTTTTGAAAGAGGGCCTCGACGATACCGATGTCGAAGTAAAAGTGGACAAACAGGTCGTTTTTGTCAACCTTTCAGACAAAATGCTTTTCCAAACGGGCAGCGCAAACCTCACGTCGCGAGCCAACGAGGTCCTCGGCAAGATCGCAAAAATCGTCGAATCGCGCCCCGAAGTGGAGGTCATGGTCGAAGGCTACACCGATAGCCAGCCCATCAAAACCGCCTGCCTCGACGACAACTGGGACCTCTCCGTGAAACGTTCGACCGCCGTCGTCCGGGTGCTGCAAAACATCTATAAGGTGAACCCGGACAAGCTGATTGCCGCCGGCCGCGGCCAATACAACGCCCTCGCGCCGAACGATACCGAGACGGGCCGCTCCACAAATCGGCGCACCCGCATCATCATCCTCCCGAAAATGGATCAGTTTTATGACCTTTTGAACCCAGACAAGGCTCCCAAATAAGCCTGTTTCGAGTTTTGTGTTTCGAGTTTAGAGTAAAAAAAAGTTGTGTACGGTTTAAAAACTGAAAATTTCAAACCGGGCACATTTTTAAAAGACTCGAAACCTATTGATCAACAAACTCAAATTTCGCACCGTCAAAAAGCCCCAAATCGCTCAACTTCAACTCTGGGATCACCAAAAGAGCCATAAACGAGAGCGTCATAAATGGTGCACCCAACGTGCAGCCGAGGCTGTTTTTTACGAACAAATCAATACTTTGGTAGTTTTTGGCCACTTTTTGGCCATCCCCGGCGGACATAATCCCCGCGACGGGCAGCGGCAATACCTTCTTTTTGCCCAAACCAACTGCCGCAATCCCGCCCCTGTTTTTTACGATCAAATTGACGGCGGCGGCCATGCTCTTGTCGTCGCAGCCGACGACCAAAATATTGTGCGAATCATGCCCGACGCACGACGCAATCGCCCCGTTTTTCAACCCAAAATTATTGATAAAAGCAATGGCCGGCTTTGCACTATCATCATAACGGTTGATGACGGAAAACTTTAAAACATCATTGCCTAAATCGGATACAATTTTATTGTTTTCAATCTTTGGTTCGATAAAAAAACTGTCCGTAATTATCTCGCCGTCCAATGCTTTTATGACCCGGATTTTAGGGCCTAAAATTTTATTGGGCGTCAATTGGAACACAATAGGTTTCACAACCTTTTTAAAGAAATTGTTGATTGGAAAAACTTCGACCGGGTTGATTTTTGACCGCCCGTTTTTGGCGACCAATTGGCCGTTTATATAGGTTTCAACAACTCTAAAATCAATAAAACTGGCCAAATTTTTCGCTTCGCAAACAATGAAATCCGCCG
>JANOQP010000318.1:0-5061 GCA_031414895.1 Saprospirales bacterium | reverse complement strand
GCGTGCGGGTTGCGGGTCATCAGCTCGGAGATGGGCGTGGTGGTGGTCATGGTGGTGGTCGTTAAAATTGATTTTCAAAAAAACTCAATCGTGCAAAACCAGCAACGGCACATTGGTCTGGTTGGCCAAAAGCCGGCTCGTACTTTGAATGAAAAAGCGGTGGATCAGCCCGTGTGGGTGCGCAATCGTGCAAATCAGGTCGGCCTTTGCCTCGCCCAAAAAATGGGCGATGCCGACCGGCACATCAGTGCTGTAATTGTAGTTGAACCGCAATTCAATGTCCTTGAACTTGTCCCGAAAATCGGCCTCTTTTTTTTCGTCCGGCTGTTGCGAGGGGCTTTCCAAAACGTGCAAAACATCGAGCGGTGCGGATTCAAGGCCGAGCAGGCTCCGCAGCACGTCGAGCGATTTTTTGTCCAAATCCGACCAAAAATCAGTGGCCAAGACCACTTTCGACAGCTTTTTGACCACCCCTTTTCGCGGCACGACGAGCGTCGGGACTTTCGATTGTCCGATGACCCCGCTCGCAATACTGCCCAAAAACAGCGTTTTCAGCCCGCTCGCGCCCGTCGCGCCGATCACGATGAGGTCGAAATGTTGATCCCTGGCCATGTCCGAGATCTCGGTGACCGTGAACCCGATATTGACCCGCGTGTGGACGGCGACCATTTTGTGCGGGTTTTTCAGCTGCACTTTTTGGGCCCATTTTTGGATCGTGAGCGTCCGTTCGTCGGCGTACTGTTCGATCCAAAAAGCGTCATAGACATTGTTGTTCACACCCTCAAAAGGCCCCATGGCGTGCATGACGGTAATTTCACTGCCAGTCCGGGCGGCAATTTCGAGCGCAAAATGGAGCGCCTTTCCGGCGGTTTTGGAGAAGTCGGTGGGGACGAGGATTTTTTTCATGATTGTTGTTCGGTTTGTTTTTGAAAGCGGTGGCGAAGTTTTTTTGACCTAAAAAAATCAATTGCACTGCCCAAGGGCAACCCAAATGACAATGAAAACGAGGATGGTGCCGAAGCAACCGCCGCCCCATTTTGCAGCGCCGACTCCGGCGAGCGTTCCTTTTAATAGATTGTTCATGATATCGATGATTTAGTTGGGTCAAAGGTGGGCGGACTGTTTTTGGGCGGTGTTGCACAATTCCATTAAAGACTTGCAGGATTCCCACTTTTTAAGTAGCCCGAACATCCTTTTTTGTCCCGATGTGTGAATTTTATAAGCCAAAAGAAGAATTGTGCAACTCCATCATCGCCGCCCAAGGCCAATTTTGTGGATGATGAAAATCCCGTTGCTTTCCGGCCTTTCCCCCGAAAATTGGTGGCGCAGAACGGTCGCCCTCGGCCGCCTTTTGCGGCTCGCCTTCGAAGAGTTCAATGCCGACAATGGCCTCAAATTGAGCGCGTCCTTATCTTATTACACCCTTTTTTCGATGGCCCCGATGCTGTTGATCGTTATTTCGATCGGTAGCCTTTTGCTTGGGAAGGAGGCCGCGTCGGGCCATGTTTTTCAACAGTTCGAGGGGCTGTTGGGCGCGGCGGGCGCGGCGCAATTGCAGGAAATGATCAAAAATGTCCAAATTTCGGGCGATACGCCCTGGGTGACCGCAGTCGGCATCGTCACTTTTTTCCTCGGCGCGACGGGCGTTTTTATCGAGATCCAGGACAGCATCAACTCGATCTGGTCCATCAAGGCAAAGCCGAAACGAGGCTGGTGGGTGCAGTTCCTCCTCGCACGGCTGCTGTCGTTTTCGATGGTCGTCGGCATCGGTTTTTTGCTGATGGTCTCGCTCGTTTTGAGCGCAGTGCTGGCCATGTTGGACGGCTGGATCGTGGCCAATTTTGGCGCCGTTGGCTGGCTGGCTTTTTTGTTCAGCAATTTGGTTGCGACGGGTGCTGTGATGCTCCTTTTTGCCGTCATTTTCAAGGTCTTGCCCGATGCCGAGCTGCATTGGCGCGACGTGTTCATAGGGGCGTTTTTCACGGCGATCCTCTTTTTGATCGGCAAATACGGCATCAATATCTACCTCTCAAAATCGAGTACCGTATCGGCCTATGGGGCGGCGGGCGCGGTCGTGCTGATTATTTTATGGGTCTATTATTCGGCCATTATCCTCTATTTTGGGGCCGAGTTCACGAAGGTCTATTCCAATGAATATGGCGGCAAGATCAGGCCCAGCCGCTTCGCCGTTTTTGTCGAAAAAAGGGAGGTCGTCGCCGCACACCTCGTTTTGACGACACAGGAAATCAAAGTCTGAAACCACATGGGCCTCCACACGCCGCACCCTTTTTGGCGCTTAAAAAACGGCCTCCTCCACGAATATCCCGCCCTCCGAAAACCGATATCCGTCGATTTCCCCGTCAGGCCGGGCGCACAAAAAAGACAGGACCGGGCTTTCCCGATCCTGCCCAATTACTCATGCGAATAATGGGTTGAAGCCAGCCCCATCGGGGCGAAATATTGGTAGACTTGGGCCCAACATGGTTTGTTTAGCCCCAGCGGGGCGGAATGTTTTTCGAGTAACCAATATTCCGCCCCGCTGGGGCTAAATGATGAGCCTTTCAGCAATTTGCTACCAACATTTCGCCCCGCTGGGGCTGGCTTCAACCCATTATTCGCATTTATCACCTAAATATACCAAAAGGTCGATTTTTTACCCAAAAAATCAGACGACTTGGATGTTTTTAACTGCTGGTTTGATGGGTTCTTTTTTGGCGATGGTCAATTTGAGGACGCCGTTTTCGTAGGCCGCGCCAATTTTTTCGGCATCCACCGTTTCGGGCAGGTGAAAACTGCGGCTCATCTGCGTGGTGCCGAATTCGCGGCGCTGCCATTTTTCGCCGAGGGCCTCTTTTTGCCCGGCCTTTTTCGCGGTCACGGTCAGGAGGTCGGCCTCGACATTGACCGAAAATTCGTCTTTTGCGAAACCGGGCGCGGCAATTTGGAGTTCAAAGCCCACTTCGTTTTCGAGTACGTTGACCGCCGGGCGGGCCGTCGGTTCGAAGCGGTCGTTAAGCTGTTCCATGGCCGTGTGGGCAAGCTGCGAAATGAGGTTCGAGAAGGGCATCGGCTGAAATTTCACTTGTGTCATTGTTGAAAAAATTTTGGTTGATGAAAGTTGAATAAATGTTCGTCAGCCGTCGGTGGCTGATGCTCCTTCTTTTTCAATTGTTGTACCAACCGCTTTTTGCCGCCATTTTTTCTGAAATCAATCAAATTTTACTGCCATTTTGTCAAAATTTATTTTTAAAAATGCCATAATGGCAGTTTTGATTAAAAATCGCAACTCGAAAACCGTCCCAATCGTAAATCAAAAAACCGCTCCTATTTTTGCGCCCATGAATATCGAACAAAACGAACTCCGTGTTTTCAATTCCCTGTCCGGGAAAAAAGAGGTTTTTCGCCCCATCACGCCCGGCCGCGTCGGGATGTACGTTTGCGGGCCGACGGTCTACAGCGATGTACATATCGGCAACTGCCGGACCTTTGTGAGCTTTGACGTAATCTATCGGTGGCTCCGCGAGCGCGGAAACCAGGTGCGTTTCGTCCGAAATATCACCGATGTGGGCCATATTTTGGACGACGGCGAAGACCGGATGTCGAAGGGCGCACGGCTCGACCAGCTCGAACCGATGGAGGTCGCGCAGAAATACACGGTCGGTTTCCACGAAATGATGCGGATTTTCAACACCCTGCCGCCGAGCATCGAGCCGCGCGCGACGGGGCATATCCCCGAGCAAATTGAGATGGTCGAGGCGATTTTGGCGAACGGCTGGGGTTATGAAAAAAACGGCTCCGTCTATTTTGATGTCGAAAAATTTGCCCGCGAAAAGAGCGGCATTTATGGGCAGGTCTCGGGTCGCGTCCTCGACGATTTGTATGCCGAGACCCGCGTTTTGAATGCACAGGACGAAAAAAAGCACCCCGCCGATTTTGCCATTTGGATGAAAGCGAAGCCCGAACATTTGATGCACTGGCGGTCGCCGTGGTCGGACGGTTTCCCCGGTTGGCACCTCGAATGCTCGGCGATGAGCACAAAATACCTCGGCAAGACTTTCGATATCCATGGCGGCGGCAACGACCTGAAATTTCCGCACCACGAAAACGAGGTCGCGCAAAACGTCGGTGCCTGCGGCTGCACGCCCGCCAATTATTGGCTGCACACCAATATGCTGATCATGAACGGGCGGAAAATGTCAAAATCGGAGGGCAATTTCATCACGCCAGCCGAGCTTTTTACGGGCGACAGCCCGCATATCTCGAAGTCATATTCGCCGATGGCCATCCGGTTTTTCATGCTCCAAGCGCATTACCGTTCGACGCTCGACATCACCGACGACGGCCTCGCGGCAGCTGAAAAAGGGTACAAAAAATTGATGGAAACAAACCGGACCCTCCAAAACCTGCCCGTCGGAAATGGTGCGGCTGGCAGCGAGGATGCCGCGATATTGGCCTTGATAAACGATGCCTTCGGCGGCATGAACGACGATTTCAACACGGCGATGGCGATGGCAAGTTTGAGCGAACTGGGCGGTTTTGTCCACAAATTGCACCACAAACAATTGCCTGCGACCGCCGCCTCTGACACGGTTTTGGGTGAAATGAAAAATTGCTTCAACTCGTTGATCTTCAATGTGTTGGGACTGAAAGACGATGCCCCCGGAGCTGGCGACAACGGCACTGTCGAGGGGCTGATGACCCTCATTTTGGAGATGCGCACGACCGCCCGCGCGGATAAGAACTGGGCCGCTTCCGACAAGATCCGCGACGGTTTGGCGGCCGCGAAAATTTCCGTCAAGGACGGGAAAGAGGGGACGAGCTGGTCTATTGTCTGAACTTTGATTTTGTATGGTTCATGCGATTTTTATGATTTCACTATGGTAAATCATGAAAATCACATGAATCATACAAAACCACAGTTCAGACAATCAAAAAATGGCTCATGTTCCGAACCCGCTGAAGCGCGGCCCGCCTGACGACTTTTCGTCGTCTGTCGGCTTTGGTTTGATTTCAGAAAATGTGAAAAGCAATGTAAAAAGCAAGATGGTCAAAGCCGACAGA
>JANOQP010000317.1:0-8724 GCA_031414895.1 Saprospirales bacterium | reverse complement strand
GGCCAGCCCATATCCGCTCACCAAATCCCAAATGCCGTACCAAGCCGCGATGAGCGCCATGCCGCCGAGACCGCCGAAAAAATTGAAGATCAAAATGAGGCCGAGGGCTGTGTTGTGGACCCCCGTTTCAAAAGAGAGGGCGCGGCAATCGGCCTCCGGCAGTTTGAAGAGCTTTGCAAAATAGTAGCCGAGCGCGAGTGCCGTCAAGTTTTGGAGCGCAACGAGGCCGAAAACATTGCCGAGGTGGTTGCGCACGATTTCCATGTTCCCGGCGATTGCGATGACCAAAATGGCGAAAAAAAGCACGAGCGCGATCCGTTGGACGAGTTTTCGGTATTTTTCGGTCAAGTCTGGAAAGCGGTCGTTGAGCCACATCCCGGCGGCGAGCGGGAGGACGATCAATTGGACGATGATGCCCGACATTTTCAAAAATGAGATCTGGAAGGTCTGGCGGATGGCCTCGCTTTCCGGGACGAATTTCCCCCAAAAATCGAAAATGAGCGGCGTCAAAACACTGGCTGCGAGCAACAAGATTGCGTTCAAAGTGAGCGAGAGGGCAATATTGGCACGGGCAAAATGGACCAAAAAATTGGTCATATTGCCCGACGGGCAGGCCGCGATCAAGATCATGCCGAGGCCGATGGACACGGGAGGTTTGAACACCAAAACGACGGCGAGCGTCAAAATTGGGAAGAGCAAATATTGAGCGAGGAGACCCACGCCGATTGCTTTTGGGAAGCGAAGGACCTGCCGGAAATCGTTGAGCCGCACGTCGAGCGCGACGCTGAAAATAAGGAAGGCCATCGCGATATTGAGGAGGGTGAGCTTGTCCTCCGAAAAATTGATATGAATTAGGTCGACCGGGTCCATCGTTTCGATTTTAGAAAACAAGGGTACGACATCGGAGCTTTTTTTTCAAAAAAAATGAGTCACCCCGGCGGACCGGGATGACTCATGGAGATAGAAACGATTAGTGATCATAGCCTTTACCCATAGGGTAAAAAACCGGGTGATTACTGTTTTTCAAAAGTACGGACTGCCCCGCCCCAGTTGCAAATGCCAGTTTCGCCTATTGAAGAAGGCAAGGCTTCTGCGAATTCCATGACCTTCCATTTCAAAGCGAGCGGAGAGCCTGGGACCAGCTGAGGCGGCGCTGTAGCAAAATAATCGGAACTTGGCGAACCAGGGACAGCGGTTGGGGCAACCAACATGAGACCCCCACCGCACAAATCCTTTTGGATCGGAAACTCCAATACGTCGGTGCCACCTGGTCCTGCACGGTTCAAAAGCAGGTACGGGTTGGAAGGTACGGAGGGTGCGCCACCTGGGTTCAGAATCACGAACAAACCGGGAGCAGCTTTATACACCTTCAGAAGATAGCCGTTGGAGGTGCGCTTCCAAATGCCAGAAAGGTCCGTTGGGCCAGGGTCGGATACCGTGACATCGACAATGACGATGTTGGTGGACATTTTTCCGCGGTAGTTCCCTTTGTTTAGCTTACTAAAGGTAATCGAGGTGTTGTCCGTCGAGGTGACTTCGGGCCAAGCACCGAGGATATCCGACTTTTTCAGGTAGAGCGTGTCCGATCCGGTTTTGCCGCCAAAACCTCCATCAAAACCATAGATGGAATCGACAGCGATGCCAACGATGTCCGGCAGGTCTGTCTGGATATTGACTTTCGCTTTGCCGTAGAAATAGTTTTCATCAATGACCGAGAAAATTTGCGGGACCGAGGTCAGTTTTGCAACCGAGTCGAGATCCTGCTCATCCTTGCACGCGACGAAAAGGGTTGAAATGGTGCAGGCCAAAGCCACCGCGCCGAGAAGAAATTTATTTTTCATAATTCTTGCAGTTTTTTAAAGGTCCCAATAGACCTTGCTGGTGATCGGATGTTGCCCAGGGAAGTTCTGGTTGAGGCTTTCCTCGGTCTCCGGATAGGGGAGGATGCTTGGGAAAACCGAACCGCCAAGGGCGTTTTTGGTTGGCGGGAGGAAAATACCGCCGGGCGAGGAGAACAGGCCGTTGCCGTTGTCAAAACGGCGGGTCTCGATCCACGATTCGATTGGCTGGATGCCGTTCATGCAGACCCATTTTTGAAGGGCAATGGATTTCACGCCATCGTATTTGCCCTTGTTTTGGAGATAGGTCGTGTCAGAGCCGTCCACAATTCCGAGGTACTCGAAACTGGCGGCGACACCTGCATTGTAGGCTGTCTCGGCATCGGCACCGGAGAGGGCACCGGTAGCGGCAGCCTCGGCGATGAGCAAATTGCCTTCCCAACCGGAAAGGAGCACGACCGGGATGGTCGGCCCAAAAATGCGGCCACCAGTTGCAAAAAGCGCACCGGCCGGGTGCGAGAACGCAGCGGCTTGGAGTGCGGTGCTTTGGATATCGCCCGGTTTGATGCCAACGTGGACACCCGCGCCATTTTTGTCATAAAAATAGTCGATCCGTGGGTCCAGTGTGTTCGTCAGGTAATCGAGCGAATTGGTCGTGGCAATGTAGAAATTGCCGAGCGAGGTGCTTTTTGCAGCGTTCCAGAACGGGTTGCTGCCCGTCGAACCGCCTGGGAAGCTCACCATGGCCGCATCGTCGTTTGTCGTGATGTAATCGTCCAAATTGGTGGAAAGCGTGATGGCCGTGCCCGGGCTGCGCAATTTCATCTTCAACAAGATGGTGTTCGCGAACTTCCTCCATTTGACCATGTCGCCATGATAGATGAGGTCGTCGCCGGCCGGGGTCTTGAAGCCGCCGACGGTCGTTGCATCATCGATGAGTGCGATCGCGTCCTTCAGTTCGACCGCGAGGCTGTTATAAATGCCCGCCGCATCGTCATACTTTGGGTGAAGGATTGCTTTGGCGGCATCGCCTTGAAGTGCCTCCGAATAAGGGACATTTCCAAAAAGGTCGACGCAAACTTGATAGTTGTAAGCGGTCAAAATCTTGGCAATGGCCAAATAGTATTTATCGTCGCGGTTGTTGTCGAGGATAAATTTGAGGTTGTTGGAGCTCCTGTACGCGCTGCGGAACAGCTCATTGCCCTCCGAGGAGGCCATGATGTGCTGGTCTTGGTCGCCGAGCGAAACACCTGGGCCGCCCGTGTGGTATTGGCACCAGATATTGAGGTTCGGGAACATCCGCTGGCCCATGCCGATGGAAGTATAGAGCTGCGAAGTGGTCAATTGCAGGTCGATCCGCGATCCTGTGGCCTTGTTCGGGTCCACGTTCACGTCGAGATAATCCTTGCACGAGCTCACCGCGAGCACGGTGGCGACCAAAGCGAGGGCCGCATATTTGAATTTAAAGATATTCATCGTTGATCGTTGGTTGAATTAGAAATTGAGCTTGATCTCCGCGCCGAAGCTCTTTGCTGGCGGGGTGGTCGTGGATTCGATGCCCGCGGCATCCGACGATCCACCGACGCCACCGACTTCCGGGTCGGCGAAGGTGTTCTCGCTTGGCAACCAGAATTTCAGGTTCTTGCCGAAAAGGCCGATCGTGATCTTGCTGAAACCGCCGATGGTCGCTTTTGGCAACGTGTAAGCAAGGGTAAGCTCGCGCAATTTCAAATAAGAGGCATCGACCAAGTACGAAGCAGCAGGTGCGGCCTTGTAATAGGCATAGGCCTGGGTCATGGTCGTGTTCGGCGAACCGTCGGCATTGATACTGTTTTCCACGATAAAGCTCTCGCGGTTGCCAATATCGGTCGTGCTGGCAGTACCGTTGAACTCGGTGCTGACCTTCGTGCCGGAGAAGAACTTGCCGCCCTTTTTGCCGTCGAGCAACGCACTGACCGAGAAGCCCTTGACGCTGAACGACGTGCCGAGGCTGCCCATCCAATCTGGCTGGTAGCTGCCGAGGTACTCGAGCTGTGCGCTTTTTTGCGGGTTTCCGTTGCCATCTACAACGATGCGGCCCTGTGCGTCTTTGACATAATTGGTGCCTTTGTAGGTGCCAAAAGGTTGGCCTTCGGCGGCGACCAAGTTCATCGAACCGTGGCCAGTGAAGTGGACGAGGCCGTTAAAGATGACCAGTTCATCCGGTTCGACCGGTGCGGTCGGGTCGGTGGCAGGCGCGTTTTCGAGGATGGTCTTGACCGTGTTGCGGTTTTGCGAAAAAGTGCCGAAGACGTTCCATTTCAACCAGCTGTTGCGGACCGGGGTGAGGCGGAGGACCACCTCATGGCCACGGTTGACCATGCGGCCAATGTTCACCGGGAGGAGCGTGAAACCGGACGACCATGGGATGTTCACATCGACGATCTGGTTTTTGGAATTGATATCATAATAGGTGTACTCAAACTCGATGCGGTCTTGCAAAAAACCGATATCAAGACCGACCTCGGAAGTCACCGAAAGTTCTGGCTTGAGCTTCGCGTTGCCGATACGGCCGCTTTTTTCTGCACCTGGGACACCTGCAAATGGGAAACGGATCTGATAGTCGTCGCCAGCATCGAGCAATGTCGGGTTCAGGTTGTAATATGTGTCCAAACGGTAGGTTGGCGCATCCTTGCCCGCAGAGCCGAGGCCTGCCCGGAACTTGAGGTTCGAGATCTGCTCCATGCCAAAGTTTGGCAAACGGGTCGGGACGAACGAAAGGCCGCCAGCTTGATAGAAGAACCCGCGGTTCCCTTTTGGAAGGGTCGAGGAATAGTCTTTCCGTGCCGAATATTCGAGGAACAAAAAGTCTTTGTACCCAATCGAATTGTTCAAATAGGCACCAAAAAGCCGGTATTGCGACGAGAAAATGGTCGCAAGTGCAGCTTCGGTCGAGTTGGTGAGGTCATAAAATTCCGGGACGACGAGGCCGCCGACGGTCGTGCCTTTCACGTTGCGCTGGGTCTGGTCGATCGAGTTGAAACCGACGAGCGTGTTCAACTTGAAGTCGTCGTTGAGCTGGCGGCTGTACTGGGTGAAAACGTCGTAGGTCATGTTGATGAACCGGTCCGCGCTCTCCTTGTAGGAACCGAGGCTGAACGTGCCACCTGCACGGCCACCATCGATGAGGTCGCCATCCGACCATGTGAGGGCGCGCTCGTAGTTGAACTTCGGCGCTTTTTCGGTCACGATGCTCGTGATGAAATCGGTGCTGACCTTACCCGTGACCGAGAGGTACGGGTTGATGCTGTATTTCAGCGATGCGCTCGAAATGATGTTGTCCACCGAGTTGCGCACGTCCTGTTTGTCGAAAATGAAATATGGGTTGATGGAATACATCGCGTAGAAACCCTTGAAATCATGGTAAGGGCTGTTGTAGTCGCGCAGTTCGCTGAACGGAATGTTCGACGGGGTCTGCGTTGCGAATGCCATCGCCGGGGTGCCGGTCGAATAGCCGAACGGATAGCCGCCCTCGGTCGCGCCGCGCTGATCGAGCTTCGTGTAGCCGAGCGAAAAATCGGAGCGGAGCTTTGGCGAAAATTGCGCGCCCACGTTCAACAGCACGTTGTGCTTGTTGAAGAAAGTGTGCGGCATGATGCCCTTGTTGTTGAAGTTCGTGTACGACAGGAAATAGGTCATCTTGTCGTTGCCCCCGCCGATGGAGACGTTGTTGCGGAACGTCGTGCCGATGTCGAAGAAGTTCTGGAAATTGTTCTTCACCGCGCTGTACGGGCGGACCAATTGCTCGATCTTGCCGTTGCTCAATGGGATCAAAACGCCATGCTCATCGACCGGTTGTGCTGTCCATGGGATCAATTGGCCATCGAAGGCTGCGCCCCATGCGAAGTTTTCGCCCATGAAGATATTGGTGCCACCACCGCAACCGCCGCAGGATGCATAGCCGGAGCCCCATTTTTCCTGCTGCTTGTAGATCAAATAAGCCTTGTCGCTGCTGATCGAGGAAGAGACGGAAATGTTCGCCTTGTCCCCTTTTTTGCCTTTTTTCGTTGTGATCAAGACCACGCCCGAACCGCCCCGCGAACCATAAAGGGTCGTTGCCGCAGGGCCTTTCAATACCGTGACCGACTCGATGTCGTCCGGGTTGATGTCGTTGCCACGGTTGCCGAAATCGACATAATTGTCACGGTCGCCAGCTTTGTTCTGGCTGCGATCGGCCGTGCCGCCGCCGCCCGAAGCGGACGAGTTGTTCATCGGAACGCCATCGACGACGATGAGCGCGTTGTTGCCCTGCGTCAGCGAGGTCTCGCCGCGCAAAACGATACGGGTCGAGGCGCCAGCTTGGCCGGATGCTGCGCTGATCTTCACGCCAGCGGTCTTGCCTTGCAGGGCATTGAGCACGCTTTTGTTGGTCACGGCGTTCAGGTCCTCCGAATTGACCGTTTGGTTGGCATAGACCACCTCGCTTTTGTTGCGCGTCAGGCCGGTTGCCGAAACGACCACTTCGGTCAGGATTTTGCCAGCGGCCAAACGGATATCAACGACATTGGAGGCACCGAGGGCAATCTCTTGGGTCGTGTATCCCGTGTAGCTCACGATGAGCGTGTTCGCTTCGCGCGGAACGGCGAGCGAGAATTTCCCGTTGACATCCGTGACCGTGCCAGCGTTCGTGCCCTTTGCTTGGACACTTGCGCCGATCAGGGTTTCTCCGCTGTCGTCGAGGACTGTCCCAACGATCGTGCGCTGGGCCATCGCAAAAGCGACCGCGAAGCAGACGAGGGACAGAACTAGTGAAAGTCTTTTCATAACTTACTAATTTGGTTTGAAAAAAAAGAACTTGATGAGTGGATAAATAGGCCATCCCCGACCGGGGCCGGGGCTTGGTTTTTTCTTTGTTGTTTTTTCGGGGAAACGGTCTGGCGAAGGTAGAAATGGGGACAAAAAAGTATCCCCGTGCGTTAATTTTCTTTTAAATAACCGATTTTGTCGGATGCCAAATCGGTTGTTGCTGATTTATAAAACGTTGATTGTCAATTGTTTGGATAAAAAATCGGGCAAATTTGGACGGCCAAAAAAAAATCGCCCAAAATTTCGCGCAACCCGTCCGCCTGGACGATTTCGGCGAAAATTCTTTCTTGCAACGACGCAACTTTTTTATTCGCTGCCAGCCTTTTGATGTTTTTTTGAAAAAAAATTCACCCCCTCAATTGCCGACGATAAAGCTGGATCGTGTTGTGCAAACCAAAATAAAGCGCGTCCGAGATCAGCGCGTGACCGATGCTCACTTCCAAAAGCCCCGGCACATTTTCTTTGAAAAAACGCAGGTTGTCGAGGTTCAGATCATGCCCCGCGTTGATGCCCAAACCGACCGACGCGGCCACTTTCGCGGCCTTTGAAAATGGCGCGACCGCTTTTTTCGGGCCCTTCAAAAAATCATGGGCATAGCCGCCCGTATAAAATTCGATCCGGTCGGCCCCGCAATTGGCCGCGCCTTCCACCATTTTCAAATCTGTGCCGCAAAAAACGGAAACACGAATGCCGTTTTTTTTCAGCTCTGCGATGATATCCGTCAAAAAAGCCCGGTTTTTCACCGTGTCCCAACCTTGGTCGGAGGTCAAGGCCTCGTTGCTGTCCGGCACGAGGGTCGCCTGCCCGGGCCGATTTTTCAGCACCAAATCCATGAATTCCGGGATGGGGTTGCCCTCGATATTGAATTCCGTCCGCACGATTTCCCGCAAAAGCGGCACGTCGCTATATCTTATATGCCGCTGGTCGGGCCGCGGATGGACCGTTATCCCCTCCGCGCCGAACGCCTCGCAATCGCGGGCCACCTGCAAAAGGTCGGGCAAATTGCCGCCGCGCGAATTGCGGAGCGTCGCCACTTTGTTGATGTTGACTGAAAGCCGGGTCATATTTATTGAGGATTGCTGAATGCGGATTGCGGGTTTGCGGGTCTTTCTTTGCCGCAAAAAATTCCAGAAGTGGCAAACATAAAACCAACCCCCGGATTCCCAAGCCCAATTGTGGCCCTCTCGACGCTTGCCCTTTTTTGCCTTCTCGGCGCGGTCGTTGGGCAGGTGCTGGCGTACGGCATCGGTTTGGCCCTCGGCATCGATGTTGTCGAAGTGGTGTCGGCCCTCGGCCCGGACAGCCCGGCCAACGAGGTCGGTTTCGTCCGGCTTTTTTTGGGGATCAACCATTTTTTCATGTTCCTGCTGCCGGGGCTGGCGGTGGCCTGGGTTTTTTACAAAATAAACGCGCTCGAACACCTCCAATTGGCGAAGTTCCCAAAATGGCCGATGGTCGGTCTCGGCATCCTTTTTTTGCTCATCTCGATGCCCGCCGTCCAATATTCTTATTTGTTGAACCAAAAAATCCCGCTCCCCGAATGGGCGCGGATGATGGAGGACTCGACCGCCGAGACCGTAAAAAGCCTCCTCGCGATGAACACGCCGTGGGAATTTTTGGCCAACATCGTCGTCATCGCGCTGCTCCCGGCAATCGGCGAGGAGCTCGTTTTTCGCGGCGTTTTGCAGGGCCAATTGATGCGCCTGAACAAAAACCCTCACGCCGCCATTTGGCTCACGGGCATCCTTTTCAGCGCGGTACACTTCCAGTTCGAGGGTTTTTTGCCACGGATGCTGCTCGGTGTGGCACTTGGCTACCTATATTTTTGGACGAAAAACCTTTGGGTGCCAATCATCGCGCACTTTTTCAACAATGGCGCACAGGTCGCCGCGATGTATTTTTTTGCCGACAAAATGAACATCGAAGACCTCGAAAAGGATGTTCAGGTCCCGGTTTATGTGGCCATCGGGTCGGTTGTTTTGGTTGTTTTATTGGGGAAGAAAATTTCGCGGACTTAAAGGGCATTGTACAGTTTTATCAA
>JANOQP010000316.1:0-3340 GCA_031414895.1 Saprospirales bacterium | reverse complement strand
GCAACCGCGAACAGGAAATTTCGAGCATTTCCCGCGCATTGAAGGGCATGGCCAAAGAACTTGGTGTCCCCGTGATTGCCCTCTCGCAGCTCAGCCGGGCGGTCGAAACGCGCGGCGGGTCGAAGCGGCCACAGCTTTCCGACCTTCGCGAATCCGGCGCAATCGAGCAGGACGCCGACATCGTTTCGTTCATTTATCGTCCGGAATATTACCAGATTTTGGAGGATGAGCAGGGCATGAGCCTCAAAAACGTCGCCGAGTTCATCATCGCAAAGCACCGGAACGGCGCACTCGATACCATAAAATTGAAGTTCACCGCCGAATTCGCCAAATTTGGCAATCCGGACGACCCGAACTTTTCGGGCTTCGAATCGGTCAGCGCGGATCCGTTCGGCTCCGGCTCGGCCATCATCACACGACCTTCGAGGATGAACGATGAGGATATCCCTTTTTGAAAAATCAACCTTAAAAGCAAATTCAAATTCAAAAAGCGGGGTCAAAACAAAGGGCAAAAATGGGGTTCGCCCGTTTTTGCCCTTTTCATTTTGTCAGATTAAATCCCTCAATTTGACTTTCACCCGCATTTTTTCACCGCCCCGGCGGATGGTCAATGTGACGGTTTTGTCCGGTTTTCCGACCAATTTTTTTTGAAGCCCGGCCAGCGAGTACATCGAGCCCGGCCATTTTTCGACGACCAAAATGCGGTCGCCCTTTTTGAGGCCGGCCTCCGAGGCGGGCGAGTTTGGCAGTATTTCCTGCACCGTGAAATGCCGCAAATTCGCGCCGCTCGTCACGATGGAGATGCCGGAACGGTCGTACTCGAATTTTTTTTTCCAATTTTTGGCTGGTTTCAAATAGAGCATTTCGCCGTTCAAATCAAAAATGACCTGAAAACGGCTCAACACATCGTTGCCTACGAGGCCATTTCGATTGTTGAGGGCCTTGCCGACCCGCGCCGTGTCGATTTCCTGAAAATAGGTCAGTGGGGAGGCCAGTTCGAATTTACCAAAAAAAAGGCTGCGCGTCCGCCCCAAAAAACCTTCGAGATAGCCGCCGAGGCCCATCCCGATATTGCCCCGGAGGACGTTCGGCGGGATCGTCAGGCTCGGGTGCGTGTTGTTGAAGAGCATCAGGCCATGCCCCGCGCCGGTGTCCAATAGCAGTTTTATGGTGATAAGCGAATCGTTTTGGAGGCGCAATTGGGTAGTCAAATAGGGTTTGTTGCGAAAATTCTGGATCTCGATGGCCTCAAAACCGGGCGGTTTTTTGAATTTTTCGCGATCGATCAAGGTCAAAACGCGCCTTTGATAATTGATCCGGATTAAATACCTCGAAAATACGTTCGCCCCCAAAATCCCGTGGACATTGACTCCCGCGTATTCTTCGAAACGAAAATAGTCCGTGTCGAGGACCAAAATGGACTCGTTAATGGCCACTATTTTTTCCGGGATCTCGAACCGCACCCCGCGTACGAGGTATGCTTTCAGCTCGGTTGTCAGGTCGGAGCCGAGCAGTTTGAACTCGCGCTCATATTTCAGTCCGAGCAAGTCGGGCACCTCTCTTTTTGTCAAAATGGTGTGCTCGGAACCGGTATCGAAAATGAATTTCAGCCCATACGCATGGTTCATCAACATGGTGATGATGATGAAATTGTTTTGGAACTCGAAGGGGATTTCTATTTCTGGCCGCTCTTGGGCAATGCTAAAACCGCGTTGCGCCACCGCTTTTTGCACAAAAAGCAGCGCGGCCAGCAAAAAAATATGGATGGATCGGAAGCGCATAATTGGGGCAATGTCCATAAAAAAAACTGGACGGCCAACGGTTGACGGCCAACGGCGGACGGAAACCGTCAGTCGCCCGTCGTCAACCGTTGGCCGTTAACCAATCTGACCACGGTTTTGCCTCCGTCGGCTCGTGCGTATTTTTTTTCAGGATGTCCAAAAAGGTGCGACGCGGGATTTCCCTCGCGCCGAGGCTTTCCAAATGGGGCGTATGGACCTGACAATCGACCAGCCAAAAACCGCGTTCGCGAAGGGTCTGAACGAGTTTGATAAAGCCCGCTTTTGAGGCGTTTGGCACGAGGCTGAACATGCTTTCGCCCGAGAAGACGCGGCCCAGCGCGACGCCATAAAGCCCGCCGACCAGTTCGCCATCCTGCCAAACCTCGACCGAGTGGGCGAGGCCCATTTCGTGCAATTTTTGATAGCCGCCGATGAAATTTTCGTCGATCCAGCTCGATTGCAGCTCGCCGCGCCGCCAAACATCTCGGCAGTTTTCCATTACTTTTTGGAAGGCTGTGTCGAGCGTGAAGGTGAATTTTTTTTGGTTGAAAACTGGCCGCATCGATTTTGAGATCACCAAATCTTTTGGCAAAAGCACACATCGCGGGTCGGGGCAGAACCAATATGGGTCCCCAAAATGCGCAAACCACGGGAAAATGCCTTGCCGATAGGCCGAGATCAACCGTTCCGCGCTCAGCTCACCGCCTATGGCGAGCAGCCCTTCGGAGTCCGCTTCGAGCGCCGGGTCGGGGAAGGTGAAATCAAATGGGGTGAGCCAAACGGGCATTTTTTTGATCAGTTTTCATAGGAAATCTCCACCGTGTCCGTCTCCGCACGGGCTTGGCAAGTCAGGATCCAGCCGTCGGCCACCTCGTCGTCGTCGAGCGCGTAGCAGGCATCCATTTTCACTTTTCCCTTCAAAAGCTTGGCCATACAGGTCGAGCAGGCCCCCGATGTGCAGGAATATGGCGGGTCTTTTTTGGCCTTCACGAGCACATCGAGGAGCGTTTCCCCGGGGGAAATTTCCAAAATATGGGTCTCTCCATTTAGGTGCGCGGTCAAAACGGGGCCGCCGTTGCCCGTTCCGTTCTGGCTGGCCGGGGCGGTTTCTTCGCTCACGGTTTTTGGTGCGGCGGTCACGAAATGCTCGGTATGGATCCGTTTCGGCTCAATGCCGCGACCGAGCAAAGTGCCCTTCACATCGTCAATCAGCGAGCCGGGGCCGCAGATGAAAAACTCCGAAACGGTGGCCTGCGCCGGGTTTTCTTCCAAAAAACGGGTGACGGCGCGGTTGTCGATCCGGCCCGTTTTGCCCTGCCAATTGGCCGTGTTCTTTCCAAAAAAACCGCCGATGCCACCCGCGCGCTCCTTTTTCGGCTGGCTCAAAATATGCTCGACGATAAATTGGTCGGCATATTTTTCGGACAGCGCGTCCAGTTTTTGTTTAAAAATAATGGAGTCCTCGTTGCGGTTTCCGTAAAGCAAGCGGACGGTGCTGGCCGGCTCCAGTTCGAGGGCCGCCTTCGCGATGCTCATCAACGGCGTGATGCCACTGCCCG